>JAOZRM010000017.1 GCA_029940175.1 Candidatus Sabulitectum sp.
CCAGCCAGGCATCACTGGATCATCGAAAACTTGCATTCACTGGAAACAGATTCCTTTACGGCCTGGAAACACGAACCAGACTAACAATATCACTCTTTGAGCCCACAGATTCTACTACAGACTGGAAACTCACTTTGCTGAAAGGTTCTTTCGGACTACGACGGAACCGACCCGATATTCCGTGGTTCTATGTTCGCCCCAGGGTGTTTACAGAATTTGAAGGTCAACCCCATTCTCCTGTTAGCAAACCGCTTGTTGAGCCCGTTAATGGCAACAAGTTACCTTATTACACTCCTTTCTGCAACTGTTCTCTGCCCAGCATCACTTCTCGTGGCGGCTTTGTAGAAAGCGTGGAGGAAATTTTTCCACTGGAAACTGGAAATGCCGGATTAATGGATCTTGTCTTTGCCGAAGTTGTGGAACTTGCGGGATTTGTTATGGATGAAGACAGTTCCACATCGGCAAAGGTAATAACTCCATGCCACCTGGCTGTGATGGATATCATCGTGCCTTCCAGTTTTGCAGAGAACTCTGACTTCTCTCCGCGAGTAGTATCTTCCATTCTGGAAGAGTCTGATGCCTACAACGAGCAACTCATTGATATGTCCAGATCGATCCTGCCTATTGAACCGGGATTTGAGGTCAAACCCACTATAGAACAGAACATTCTTGATGGTGTGGAAAACTATGGGGAGATCATTGAGGACCTTTTCAAGAGACGCGATCTCAACCCCCTGAATTACACAACAATTCGAGTTTTCGTGCACTTCCCCGTGATCCCTTCCAATCTTGATATAACCTGGAAGCCAAATAAGCAAAACTGACTGTTTTGTAACTGCATGGTTTCCTACACGTTATCCATACTGTGCGGCATTATATATATACGCCTTGACATTGCTGCTGCGTATATGTATACTTCTTTTCGTCAGAGAGATCCTGCAATGGCGTGCGGGGAAAAAAGGACTCTTTGACACCTTCCTTCCTTATCAACGTCCGTCACCAAGGTGGCGGACGTTGTACGTTATAAGTATTTTTCAGGCCGGATTGAATGGAGGAAAATGCTCTTTAACGGTGATACTGGAATATTACTTCATCTCACGTCCCTCCCCGGCAGGTGGGGAATCGGTACTGCAGGCTCCGAAGCAATGCATTTTGCAGAGTGGCTGGCTGACTCCGGTGTGACTGTTTGGCAGGTACTTCCTGTGTCTCCGCCTGTTTTCGCAAACTCTCCCTACCAGGCCCTTTCATCTTTTGCGGGAAATCCGCTTCTTATCTCCCCTGAAAGTCTGTTCAAACTGGGGTTTCTGTCATCAGTTGAACTTGCTTCGGCTGAAGTTGAATCTTCATCTCTTGTTTCCTGGAAAAAACTTGCAGGAAGAATGTCTTTGCTGAAGCTGGCAGCCAGCCGTGCACTCAGATCCGAGCCTCCAGGATTTCAAGAGTTCTGTGAACTCCGGTGGGTAAAGGAGTGGTCGATGTTTGCCGCACAAAAGAATCTAAATGGTGGTAGATCCTGGACACAATGGAAAAACACAGAGCGACCTCCTGCTGAAGATATTCTTGTACAGTCCATGATACAGTTCTTCTTCTACCGGCAATGGAAGGAATTGAAGAAGTATTGCAATTCACTGGGAATTCGCATCCTTGGAGACATTCCAATTTACGCCGCTCACGACTCCTCCGATGTGTATTTTAACCGGAAGCTTTTCAAACTGGATGCCAATGGACAGCCTACTGCCGTGGCAGGTGTACCACCGGACTACTTCAGCGCAACCGGTCAGCTCTGGGGCAACCCGGTGTACGACTGGGAGAGTTGTGCCGGATCTGAATTCAACTGGTGGACAGAACGCATGTCAGCAGCTCTGCAGCTGTTTGATGCTGTTCGTATAGATCATTTCAGAGGGTTTGCTGAATACTGGGAGATACCTGCCGGTGAAAAAACGGCAGTGAACGGAAAGTGGGTAAAGGGGCCGGGAATTGAATTGTTCAGGCATTTGGAAAGAGCCCTGGGAAAACTGCCGGTAGTGGCGGAAGATCTCGGCTTGATAACACCTTCTGTTCACCAGCTCCGGGAGCAGTGTGGATTTCCAGGAATGGTAGTACTTCAATTCGCCCTTCAGAACCCGGGATTTTCTCTGAGCCAGGTTGATCCCAAAACCGTTGTCTACACCGGTACACATGACAATGACACAACAGCAGGATGGATCGGATCAACAGGAAGACAACTGGGTTTTACATCAGTAAGCTCTCTTGTTGAAATGGCTCTGTCATCCCAGGCTGGTCTTGCAGTAATTCCCATGCAGGATATCCTTGAACTGGGCTCCATAGCTCGAATGAACACTCCATCTGTAACCTCAGGAAACTGGAGCTGGAGAATGACGAAACTGCCTGCGGTTCGGAGAATATCCAGGAGCAGTTGACATTTTCTCTTTCCAGTGCATTTTACTCCCATGAAGGATACAGCTTTCGATTTGATCAGTTCAGCTCTTATCAGCACATTCGCATGGCGCTGGTGGGCGGGTTCTTCCGTCCATAATTAATACTCAGAAGTTCACTACATTACAGTTTTCCATACTTGTTTAATCACAACAACTTAGGAGCATACCATGCGAAGATTTTCTTCCAGGGGCGGAGCTTTACTGCCCACAGAATACACAAATATCAAGCCCTTTCTTCCCTCTCTTCCTCCACCTCCAGTGGGAACGGACGGATCCCCGGTTGGTCCGGAAGTACTTTCTGCTCTTTTCCCGTCGGGTATGATCCAGCACGAGATCACCATGGAACCCAGAGTTCCCATTTCTGATCAGGTTCGTGACGCCTACAAAGTCTATCGCCCCTCTCCTCTCATTAGAGCAGTGGAGCTTGAGCGGGTACTGGATACACCGGCACACATCTACTACAAATACGAGGGAACGAATCCCGCAGGCAGCCACAAGAGCAACACTGCCCTGCCGCAGGCTTACTTTGCCGCGAAGGACGGAATCAGTCGAATCACTACGGAGACCGGTGCCGGGCAGTGGGGCAGTGCCCTCTCTCAGGCATGCAACAGGTTTGGCCTGGATCTGGATGTATTCATGGTAAGGGCAAGCTATCTGCAGAAACCTCTGCGCAAGACCTTTATAAACATGCACGGCGGTAAAGTGTACGCAAGTCCAAGCAAACTCACTGAATCCGGTGGAAGTTTTCTTGAGAAAGACCCTGAACACCCGGGAAGCCTGGGCATTGCAATAAGTGAAGCAGTAGAGGTTGTTCTTGCGGAAAAAAGATCATGCTATAGCCTGGGCAGTGTATCTGATGCTGTCTGTTTGCATCAATCCATCATCGGGCAGGAATCAATACTGCAGATGGAGGAGATGGGAGAGTACCCCACGGAGATAATAGGCTGCGTAGGTGGAGGATCCAACTTTGCTGGAATAGCCTTTCCGTTCATTGAGCAAGTACTCACCGGTAATGCGGAAATCAAGTTCACCGCAGTGGAGCCCACAGTGTGCCCCACGCTCACAGAAGGTAAACTCAAGTATGACTTCGGAGATGCCTCCGGGCTTACTCCGAAGTATATGATGTATACCCTTGGTGCCGGCTTTGTCCCTCCTCCCATACATGCAGGAGGTCTGAGATACCACGGAATGGCTCCACTGGTGAGTCACCTGGTGAAGCTCGGCATGATTGATCCAATTGCTTACACCCAGGAAAAAGTTCTGGAAGCTGGGAAGAAGTTTACCCTGATTGAAGGTATCCTTCCAGCGCCGGAATCAACTCATGCAATTGCAGCTGCCATAGACTCTGCCATTGATGCAAGGAGATCGGGAGAAGAAAAGATTATTCTTTTCAATCTGAGTGGACACGGGTACCTTGATCTGGCGGCATACGAAAACGACTGAATTGACTTCTGGAGCGGCGGCTGCAAACCCGGTTGCCGCTCCTTTTACCTGCCCACTTGACCTCAACTTGTTTCTGTTCTATCCTAAAGTGCGTAGGAGGAAAGGGGGAAGTTCATGTTAACGGTTCTTGCAATGATTATAATGTCAAGTGGTTCTGCTTCTCTGTATGCAACCACAGACGGCGGGGGTCTGGTCATTAATGAAATTATGATCGATCCTCTTGCATCCTCATCTACAGATATGGGTCAATGGATAGAGCTTCACAATAACAGCAACGACTGGGTAAATCTTTCAGAATGGATCATTAAGAATCAGAGCAATGAAGTGATCCAATTCTCATCTCATGTTATCCAGCCTGGAGGGTATTTTGTTGTGGGAGCCAGCAGTCTGGTGGGCGAAAATGGAGACTATGACCCTGATGCTATCTGGGGTACTTTTTCTCTCTCTCCCATTGGAAGTCTGATTCTAAGCAGTACCAGCACAGACTCCCAGGAATTCTTCAGCTGGAATGGCAGCTGGGATATTGAACCCGGTGCATCTCTGGAAAGAGTTAATCCCGGATGGGCAGCGTCAGAACGGGAAAGCTGGTTACACAGCACTTCCGTTTACGGCGATGGAGATATGGGAACTCCAGGACTGCAGAACAGTGTGTTCTCCAACGGATTCGGTCAGAACACCTGGGCATTCATCAAAGCCTTCGTAAATTAACGCTAGTACATGTCCGGGGATAAAACACTGGCATTTACAACCACATAATCGACCGCACTCAGCACGTTTTTCAAATGCGCTACTGTTTACTGGATGGAACGGCACCGAATACATGTATCGTCACACAGAATTCCTCTGCTGCTAATTCCCCTACTTCTCGTCAAATTTCTTTGCGCTGGTGTAACCTTCCAGATCGTACACGATGTTCTTGTCTGGCATTTCCTGTCTGTCCAGCCTTACATCAGCATCTCTGAAAAACATCTCTGCATGGGTGGAAATGTAATCGCTGAAAACCACTACTCTTTTTATTCCTGCGCCTATCAATGCTTTAGCGCAAGTTGTACATGGCATATTGGTGACATACGCGGTACCGCGATTTATGGAAACACCATTTTTAGCAGCTTGCATAAGGGCATTCATCTCTGCATGATTGGTGCGTATGCAATGGTTATCCACTATAAGACAACCGACATCATCGCAGTGTGGAAGGCCTGGAAGCGATCCGTTGTAGCCTGTGGCAAGAACATGTTTGTGTTTAACAAGTACACATCCGCAGTGCATTCTCGGGCAAGTGGCTCTTTCACTGGCAAGCATGGCCAGTTTGAGAAAGTACTGATCCCATGAAGGTCTCATCTGTTCTCCTTTGCGTTAATGTCAGAAATCCCAATCAAGCTGCATTCCTGCCGATGTTCTTGAAGGCCCCTCTGTTTCACTGGAACCGCTGCCCAGAAATTCAGCACCTTCCATGGTGTACAATGCTCCTTTCACACGGAGAACAGCACTCTGTGAAATATGTGCAGAAACAGCTCCCTGCAAAAGTGCCGATGAATTATACAGAGCTCTGGAGCCGAATTCTCCTGGAAATGAAAGTGAATAGGCATAGATTCTGCTGTTCCAGCCACCGGTACTGGATGCTGCTGCTGAAACGGTGATATCCAGAATTGTCATTGGACTGTGCTTAAGCCGGATCTCAACACCGGTACCGTTCTCGCCTGGGGCGATATCACTTCTGAACCAGGTAACAGGCACCTTAAGGCTTAGAGTAAGATCAGAATAGGGGCTCCATGATGCAGTAACCTGAGCCCTGTATGTTCTTTCCTCCTCTGTAGCTGTGAGCTTTATGCGTTGTGTAAGATTCGTTCTGTTGCCAACTCTTTCCGACAGTTGAAAGCCTGCTTTGAAAGAATCCTCTTCCTCTCTGTCAAGAACAAGTGCGCCTGCATCAACCGTGATCCCGCTAAACGGGCGCCACCTGAATCCGTATCCTGCACCTATTATGTGATTTGTGCCCATGGTTCCAGCGCTGCGAGCCCAGTTGCCTGTGTACCTGCTCACAGTGAGTGCATGACGAATATCTGCCAGGTTTCTGCTTCCGGAAACAAGAAAGTTGAAAGTTGAATCAAAGTCAGCAGCGATCTCTCCGGTTAGAAGAGCATCATCAGACTCAAGGAGGAAGTCAGCTCCAATTCTTGAAAATGATTCCTCAGAAGAATCTTCAACATGATCCAGATAAGCAGCAGAGAGTCCAACCGGACCGAAACCAGCCCTGAGAACTGCGAGTTTTTCTTCAATTACCCGTCTGTTCTCTATTTCACTCTCCGTTCGATGCAACCCGGACAAACCACTGTCAATTTTCGACCAGCCCAGAACAGTAGAGATCGAAACTTCGTTAAAATGATATTCTGCTGCCACTCCGGTGAGTGGATCAGCATCATTTGCCCCCGGACTTTCAGAAAGCTCCAGACGCATCCTCCAGCTGGGTGTTTTTGAAAGACTCAGAGGATCGCCACCGGACCATGGACCGGGGTGACAAAGAATAAGGCCGTGAGCAAGCTGAACCCGCAGCCCGCCTGCAGCCATGTTGAAAACATCCGGGTCGGTGTAGCTCACACCTCCTGTTATCAGGTCACCCCACTCCTCTCCCGGATCTTTTTCCGTTAGAAGAACAGTTGACCATGGACCAAGATCAAAGTGGAGTCTCTGGTAAAATGCAGCAGCACTCCCTGCCCAGAGGTCTTCTCTGATTCCTGCAGGGTCGGGCCATCCATGCTCAGCCCTTACTCTGAAGTCACCGGAAATCGATGCAACTAATGTAAGTATTCCGAATAGTACTGTCATCATACTGTAAGATAAGGCCTGAGATTCTCAAGGGTAGTGGCACCAATCCCGGGAATATCAATCAATTGATCAATTGATTCCAGAGGACCGAAGGATTCGATGTAATTCATTATTGTGGATGCTTTGGAGGGACCAATACCGGGAATAGTTACAAGCTCCTCTTCTGTGGCTGTATTGATGTTAACAGGAAAACTCACCTGGTCTTCTTCATCCTGGGAGGTGACAAACTGTACAGGCTCAGGATCAAAAGCCACCGAACCGTATGCAACGGAAATTGCATGCCCTCCTGGAAGGTCGGGATGGGTTGCATACCCGTACTGCATAGAGACTTTTGAAATGGAAACATGAAACCCCATCCCCATCCGGACAGGAGGAGTTAAGAATGAAAAAGAAAGAGATACACCGGGGTAAGGTTCAACCGAGGTAACAATGGAATACTCCTGGCCGGAGTATTGATGTACCGCAGCACCAGCGGAAACTGTTATCCCGTTCATGGGGCATACTCCCAGAGCAGCGGAAACTGTACGGGGCACCGCCCCCATTCCACTTTCTGTAAGAGTAGAACTGTATAGCCCCCGTACAGCCCCTGTAAAAAACAGCCCTTTCACCGGTCTTGCGATCAATCCCACATCGGTGGAGAATGCTGTGCCGCTGCCGAACCCTTCTATCTGGATCCTGTGGCAGGACACGGATGCACCGGCAACAATTCCTCTTCGAAGAGGAATGGCCGCTGCACAGTTTGCGGTTGCCTCTCCGTAACCGTTTCTGCCGGAATAACTCAGGAGCCCAGCGAAAGCAAAACGGTCTGTAGAACTTCCCCCGGCAATGGCCGTTCTATCGAGGTCGCTGAATCCGAATGGTCTTGATGCCGACGCAGAAATTGCAGTTCCCTCAAGCAGCCCCACCGATGCCGGGTTCACCGACATACAAAGATGCGTTCTAGGGAAAATTGCAGCGGCAATTCCCCCGGATAACCACGGGGATTCACTTTGTGGCTCAAATGCTGCCATGACAATACCCAAGAGAATGTATTCCATAATTCTCCCTTCATGTTATCAGTAACCGTCATGGGGATAAAAAACACAAGAAGCAATTGACTGACGAGGTGTTTGTGTTCATTATAGATAGAATGTGTAGTTTTTTATTATTAGTGAAAAGAGGATCAATGCGTTTACCGGTTGCAACAGTAATACTTCTTCTTCCGCTGACTGCGGTTGCAGGTGGTCTGCCTTTTTCTCACTATGGTCTGCTTGACACTCCCTCTGCTTCATTGCTTAAACACACAGAGGTTGCCATTGGCGGTGCTGGTACAGCCTATTCTATTCAAGACACTTCCGGTGCTTCCAATATGAACGTAGCAGTGGGTGGTTATTTGGAGGTTGGCCTCTTTGAAAGAGGTCAGATCGGTGGTACATACCTGGGAGAGGCTGGCTTCTCCGGTACAGCGCGTGGTCTTATTCTTGCTGAAACCATCAACAGGCCAGGTATATCACTGGGAGTGGAGAACATAATCGGAGAGGAAAATTACGAGTTCTACAGGGATTCCAATGATAGCCTCTACCAATACCCCAATCCACAGAACTTCAGTATTTATGGCTTGATCAGCAAAGATTTCACTTACTTTGTCTCTTTTCCGCTTTGCCTGAACATAGGTTTCGGCACCGGCAGGTTTGTCCAGTCTTCTGAGGCAGTTAACGGGCTGCAAAGTCCGATTCCAGGGCTCTTTGGAAGCATCTTCGTCCATCCGACCATATCCAGCGAAATAATTGTGGAGTGGGACGGACGTGACCTGAATGCTGGCGCTCACTACAGACTGAACAGAAACTTTACCGTTATGGCAGCAGCATCTGAACTGGAACATTTGTTCGTATCTGAAGATAGCACATCAAATGGTATGGATGTGATGCAGAACACAAAGTTCTCTGTGGGTCTGCAGATAAATCTGGGTCCTTTCCTGAATCGTACAGAGCTGGACCCCTATGAAAGACTCAGATACACCGACGACGATGAAGCTCTGGAACTACTCAGAGAGTACAGAGTACGGGCACGTGAAGAAATTCGGGAAATGGAATCCTCCGTCCACTGATTTTTCCGTTGACAGCGGCGAAAAAGTCTGCAATCTTACTCGGTCAGAGAGAAAAACAGAATAGCAAGAATACAATACGGAAAGCGATATAATGGCACGCCTGGGAACCTTCGACTGTGAACGAATCATGAAAAGAACCAGGTTAAGCCAACTGGCTAAAGCTGTTCTTAAGAGTAGATTTCCTGATGCAAAAGACCCTGTAAACCAATGGCTGCCCACAAAACCGGACTGGGGCAAACTTCTTCCTGATCTGGATATTCTTGAAGAGGAACTTACTGCCTTAAAAAACCGCGGTGGCAAGATTGTACTGTACGGCCATGATGACATGGACGGAGTTACAGGAATCTTCGTTGGTCTTCGAATCCTCCGAAACGAGGGTTTTCATGTTGTACCCATCGTCCCTCGAAGGGACATCGAGACGTACGGCATAAGACCGGGCAGACTCAAAGGTCTGCTTGAACCGGGAGACCTTCTACTAACGGTTGATTACGGCTGCAGCGCTGTTGAGGGCGTTACCTGGGCTCGCGACATCGGGGCAAGAATTGTCATTACTGATCACCACACTCTTAATCCACCTCTGCCTCCGGCCCACGGAATGGTTGATCCTCAGGTAACAGGAGGTGCAGCTGCAGATCTTGCAGGATGCGGTGTTCTTTATGCTGCTCTTTCTCACATCTACCCGAAATGGAACAACGATCCTCAGTTACTGGCAGCAGTTGCCCTGGGCACTGTGAGTGACAGGGTGCCTTTCACCGAATGGAATCGATACCTCCTGCACTGCTTCTCTATAGTGGACACCGACAAGCTAACAGAAGGATTAAAACTTCTGCTGAAGAAATGGCCCTGCCGCAAGCATGCATGGACCGGAGCAATGGTTCGCCAGCAGATAACAAGCACAATTGGCAAAGGTGACAGTTCCGGGATATCCTCCATGATCGACTTCATGTTCAGCTACGACGCCAAATGGTGCCAGGATCTATGGAACCGCATGCACAGAAGCAGTGAAGAGCGTGGACATCTTCTCAGTGATGTTGTTACAAATGCCATCAAACACAAGGATTCAGAAGCAGACGCTCTTGGAATGATCCTGGTGTTTCTCGAGGATGTACCAGGAGGAATGGGCGGTACTCTCGCCAGTCGACTGTGCAAAATTTATAGAAGAGGAACCATCATTGTTACCAGACGGGAAGACGGTAAACTTGCCGGGGATACCAGATCTATTGGAGACTGGAACATGGCAGGCTTTCTTGTAAGCATGCGTGGCATCTTCTCCAGTGCGGGAGGACACTACCGTGCGGCTGGATTCGCCTACGAGGGTACCGACTGGCTGGAACTTCGGGAGCATCTGATCACTCATATGATAGATTACCCCACAAACCCAGTTCCCAAACCCCATGTGGATCTGGTTCTGGACACCCTCCCGACACCTGGGCAGTTCACAAGCCTTGCGCCGTTCGGCCCCGGATTTCTTCCTGTTGCAATAAAGGTAGGATCAATGCGTTACCTGCTTCATCTTAACAACAAGGGGCAGGCTAACTGGTGCATAACTGAAGACAGTGGAGAGTAGTTCCATGAAAAAATATCTTGTAACCGGCTGTGCAGGGTTTATTGGAAGCACTCTTACCGACAGGCTTCTAAAACAGGATGAATCTGTTACCGGTGTAGATGTTTTCAGAGATTACTATGACGTGGGTATTAAAAGACACAACATCTCCGGCGCTCTTGAAAACCCCAACTTCACCCTTATTGAAAAAGACCTTTCCACAGATCTGAGTTTTCTGGACAATTTCGTAGACCCTTCAGACGAACTGGTGATCTATCATCTGGCAGCCCAGGCCGGGGTGAGAAAATCATGGGGTTCCGACTTTCGCATCTACACCAGAGACAACATTGATGCAACACAAAATCTTCTGGAATGGGCACATTCCAGAGGCAATATTAAAAACTTTGTTTACGCTTCATCTTCTTCTATTTACGGTGTTCCGGCCATTCTTCCCATGACTGAAGACAAAACAGTTCCCATTCCCTATTCTCCTTACGGTGTTACCAAACTGGCTGCTGAAAATCTGGTCCGACTGTACACTGCAAACATGGGTCTTCCAACAGCTAGTCTGCGTTTCTTCACGGTCTATGGGCCCAGACAGAGGCCTGATATGGCTTTTAACCGGTTCATTCGAGCAGCTTCTGAAAAAAGACCGATAGGGATATTCGGCAATGGCGGGCAAACCCGTGATTTCACCTTCATTGATGACATTGTTCATGGTCTGCGCCTTGCAGAGAACTCCACAAAAGGTCTTGCTATGAATCTTGGTGGAGGGAACAGAGTAACCCTGCTTCACACTATAAAAACTCTTGCCAAAGTTATCGGGCAGGAGATAGAGATCGAGTTCTCTGAAAGCAAACTGGGCGATGTTCCCGATACATGGGCATCTGCCGAACTGGCTTTCAAGGAAATGGGCTGGAAGCCCTCCATCTCTCTGGAGGAAGGGCTTAAGCAGGAAGTTAACTGGTTATTCTCTCAGAATTCTCAATAACTGCGCGTTGACATAAGGCACACAATGTAGTATTTGCTTCTTATGGAACACTACAAATGGAGTAGCGCAAAAATGAGAAGTTGAAAGCTGAGCGCGGTGTTTGTTTTGAACAAGTAGTCATGCAGATAGAGCTTGGTAATGTGCACAATGTATATACTCATCCCAACCAAAAAAATATCCGAATCAGCAAATACTTATCATTTAAATTGATAACTACTGCATATCATCCCTTTTGTAGAAAATGAAAATGGCAGATTCTTAAAAACAATAATTCCAAGCCGTAAGGCTACGAAACGCTATTCAGGATATCTTAATGAAAAAACTTAAACTCGAAGAGGAAGAAAAAGAAATACTGGATTCCTTTGAACGTGATGAATGGGAACCTGTCCCTGATTTGGAAAAGGAAGTTAAGAAGCACCAGATATACGCTCGCAATACTCTGAAGAAAGATAAACGAATTAACATTCGAATATCCTCCAAGGATTTAGAAGAGCTCCGGCTTGTTGCGACAGAAGATGGGATCCCGTATCAAACCCTTATCTCCAGCATCCTTCATCGTTTCCTTTCTGGCAGGCTTGTAGAAAAGCCGCGACAGTACAATAGAATTAATCAGTCGCAAAGCCAGTAGGCATAGGCAAAGAGTATCCTGTGCTGGTTATTCAGAGCGCTGAACTAATACTTAACTCCCTTAGTCCTGTAACTATTCGCCCATATTTTTCTATTCATATTTCTTCACTTCGATCAAACAAATATCACAACGCCCTAAATTGTTGAGGACATGGTTCCCACTGTAAAAGTCCAGCGGTACTCCCCTGTTATTTCCCCGTCCGGTGCCAGGATCTGAATCTTTGCTCTGTGTTCTCCATCGGGAAGAAATTCTTTTACGAAAAACTGAATGATTTCACCGTCGATAAGCGGTTCAAGCACCTGTCCGTGAACTGTTGCTTCAGCAGTCCATCCTGGTACTGCATTCTCAATATCTGCAAACACCTGAAGAACAGGAGTATGGTCATACACCGTTCCAGTTTCGGCCGGGTATATCGAGCTGAATACCACTTCCGGTCTGGTAACTGTGCTCATCTGGAAGTTCTCCGTGGTCTCATTGCCTGCTGAATCCACGACACAGACCTCCAGGGAGACTGTTTCCCCGGAGAAGGGGAGAAAATCAAGAGTACAGTTCCATATTGAATCTCCCAGGAGTACCATCGGAACGGTTTCAAGCGAATCCACCGTAATGGTAACCCCCTGTATGCCGGACAATGAATCATCTTCACATTCAACTTCAATAACTCCCTGCATCGTCCTGTGATCAATTCCATCGGAATGAATACAGAATACTGGCGGGATGCTGTCCAGAGAGAAATTCCACTGGAGACTCTCTATCAACTCACCATTGCTCAGGTACAGGTCCACTGAACCATCTGCAAAGAAATTAGAAGGTGAGTCGGTTTCAAAATACCACAATTCTTCCTGTTTTCCGGGATAGATCACCGTTTCCCCGGACTTAAGGTATATGTCCCCCTGGCTGAATGAATCAACCGTTGCAAAGGTGAATTGCTGTGGCAGAATCATCTGATAGCCCATTGGACTAAGAGAATGTGCTGTGATCATATCCGGCTGGAACGAAAGCCCCAGATGGATTAATCCACTGTTTTCCTCCACCTGCCAGCCGTGAAGATAGATCCAGTATGCTGCAGAGGTATCCGGTTCAGTGATAAACACTATCTCGCTGGAGGTTGCAGATGTGGAACTGGTAAGAAGCTCTTCCATGCCGTCAACCGCTCTGTTCCCGTTCCTGTCCACAAAAAGGAAGAGATCAAGATCAAGATTTGCTGTGTCCGAGCTGGTGCCTATGCTCAAACTTCGTTCCCCTGACGGTATCTTGAATGGACCAATGACCAGATCACTTGAAAGAGGATCATCCGGGTCGTCCTGGTGAATTTCAAAATCAGGATAGCTGTTTATCCAGTGTACTCCATTCTGGTTGAATTCAAAGCTGTTGTCATTAAATCCCGAGCCTGCCACCGGCACCCTGTCTTCCGTGTGGTTTTCCAGGGAGAAAGGCTGGTTTCCCGCCTGCAGGTTCATTAAATGAGGTACCTCGTATTCAATCCAGGTGAACATGCTGTTTCTGTTGTCAAGAACTGCATAGCAACTGTCTCCTTCATCTGGAATAAATGGATATCCGGCTGCATTGCAGGAACGCCCGTTTCTGTAACTTCTGAAGTTCTCTCCGTTCATATAAAACACTGTACCGGTGGATTCCATCTCCCTCCAGGGAACCCAGTCGGTATTCCTTACAAAGTCTTCATTCTCATCACTGTCAATAGAGTAGAGAGAACCGGTGAAGTACGGTACCGGGTAGAATTTTTCAACGACAGGAATACCTGCTGAACCGGAATCCACCAGTGAGATCTCCTGCCTCTGAGGAATGTTGTATGGCACTGTGTAGTTCACTGAGTAGTGGTTATCCTCGTTGAAACCGATATTCATGCTTCCTGCAGAGCCGTAAGCAGAGATAACGTCAATGGTGTATCCCCCATTGGGTTCCCATCCAAGATCAAAAACACAAAGTCCCGCTCTGTCTGTGTAATCAAATACAGTTATTGCGTTTGCATTATTCCAGTGAGATTTCACCAGCACCATGGCTCCCTCTACCGGCTGACCAGAAGGGTCTGTTACCAGAATATCAACAGTAGCTGTACGGGTATATCCTGAATCCCCCTCCATGTAACCGGACCCGCCGGGAACAAGAACATCTCCGGTTACCGACCATACTCTTCCAGCAGGCCCAAAAGCCGATATGGTGGAAATTGTCTTGCCCTCGTGATCAACTCCCTCACCGGAGATCCAAACACCGCCGATTCCGGATATGCCGTAGTTCACATCCCAGTGGTTCCATTTTCCACTTGCAGGATCAAGATACTGATTCCACTGATGATCCTCGCCGCGGCATCCCACCACGTAAGCCGGAACAAAAAATGCACGACACAGAGCAGTCTGCAGAATTGACTGTTCCCCGCACGAGCCATAAGCCTTGCCGTAAATAGTCATTGGCTGCAGATCATTAGTCTGGTATCCGAAAGACATCATTCCACCGGGCTGAGAATGAGATTGAAAGTTGCAAAGCGTTACAACAGCTTCCTCATAAGTATCTGCTTCAATCATCCTCTGTTCAAGAGTTCTTCCACGGATACTGTCTGATGGTATAAACTGACGCCAGAAAACATGATCAGGAGAATGGCCGAAAAGACTGTCAGTCTCATAATTCAAGTATTCTCTTTCAGACATAGCTAAAGAATCCCATGGAGAATTCCAATATGTTGCATCTATTCTTCCGGGAACTTCAAAAAGAATTCTCGGATGAACAACAAAACGGTAATAGTTTTCCCTGGATATCTCGAACCAGCCATCCACAGTCTTCAACTCACAGGAGGTTCCATCCTCCGTGTCAACCAGACGGACATAGCTGAGACCTTCAGCAGCATCATATAGATTTTCCGCATTTAGATTGAATATGTCAGCGTGACCGTTATCCTCCATAACCCTAAGAATATCTACAGGAGTGTTGGCGATACAGAAAGCAATTTCATCTCTGTACCCGGGATGGGCATTGATGATCTCACCGGCAAATGAATTTACATCAGAAAGACCTGAAGGAGAGCAGAACACAGAGTAAGGGGTAAAATACCTCGAGTAATACGATTCAATTGATGAGACCCCGCCGTTGGGCTGGAATGTCCATGAGAAATTCTCCTGAAATGGAGAATCACTGCCGCTCTTCTCAAAGAAGTAGAGAGAACCGGTGGAACTACCTGATACAAGTTCTTCCATGCCATCATTGTTCACATCGAAGAACAGAGGGGTTGAATATTCTCCAACGTCGATCAGGCCGAATTCGGAACCCTCTGTAGCATCAAGCCATTCTCCGCCTGCGCTTCGGGTGAAATACCTTAAAGTTCCATCTGCTGAGCCAAAAACAAGCCCGTTCTCCCATGCAGCCGGAGCGCCTGACGGAATGGCAGGTATGCCCTGCACGGGGGCCCAGTTACCGTGGAACCAGCCATCCAGCCCTGAAAGAAAATAGACCCCGCCTTCCATTGTTCCAGCAACAAGATCGGGAAACTCATCTCCATTTACAAGAGTAACAGCAAGGTTTGGATAAGTGCCAGGCACAGGAGGAAGATTTAGAAGCACAAGAGAATCAGAGGAATGTACGCCCTCGTAAAGAATTCCATTACGGGTTCCACAGATAACAATGCTTTCCCCGTTCAGGTCAGCAACAACAGGTGAAATGTTCAGATAACCGCTGTGATTCTCAACAGTATTCAAGACCGACCACCCAGGTACAGGGGAATCATCGCCGGTTTCAGCGGAGTAGTAACACAAGCCGTTCTGCCTGGTTCCTGCAGCAAGAACAAGAAGCGAATCATCAAGCAGCAATGCAGGTGAACTGAATGCTCCGGGATTCATGGGGAAAAAAGTCTGAGTTTCGGAAAAGAATGGCTGAAAACATGGGATATCAACTGTGCCTCTGTTTCTGAAAATAAGCACATTTCCCGCTTCTGTTCCCACAACAAGGTCTGCAAGACCGTCCCCTTCCATGTCTCCAAGGGCTGTGCCGGTAACATTTGAAATGTCATACCCACCGGTTGTCTGAAAAGGAGATCCTCCACTGTAAAGGGTAAGTACTCCCTGATCACTGAGGAAAGACGAATCAGCTCTGCCGTCATTATCAACATCGCAGGTTTTTGTCAGCTCAACAGAACCTGTGAACTCTGCTGCTTCCACCCAGTTCGGTGCAGTAAATGCCCTAAAAGTTGAACCTGATTCCAGAACCAGATCCTCCAGACCATCTCCGTTCACATCCGCAAAGGCTGGAGCCACTGGAAACTCACTGTATACTTCCTGATAAAGCAGATCGGTAAACTTTATTGCAAGATCCGACTGCAGCCACTCTTCGCTTAGCTGAATGGCCTGCAGGGCGGTATCCGGCAGTACCGAACTGAAACCATGCAGAGGACCCGGCGCAATGGCATTAACTGTTTCAAAATCGCCGAACTCAAGCGTCTCAGAGAACAGAGACCAGGCATAACCTCCAGGAGGGATGTTAACTGAATAGTCGTCTGCAGCTGAGACGGTACCTGCAAGCAACAGAAAGAAGGTCATACATATACCGGGTCTGATAACATTTCTTGATCTTGAATACAAATTTAGCCCTCCCGGCTGTTTAACCAAGCAAGAGTCCACTGTCAAAATGGCTGTGGTATACCTTCTCCTGCAAATCTTAGATACCACCTGTGATCGAGTTGAACAAAAACGGCATATGGAATTGACCATTCCACCCGATTGTTCATAAGAAGCACGTACTCCAGCTGGGATTCAGTGTAGCCCATCTCTTCAAGCCAGGGCTGGGGTCTTATCAGAACATACTCTGCAGCAATACCTGGAATGATCAGATCAATATCACTGTGATTACCTGAGCATATCTTATCCCGGACGGTTCTAGAGATCCTGGCTGTAACCATCTCAGCTTCTCCTGCATTGGCAAACGGCGCAAGGAACGCTGTACCAACAGTGTAGTCAGTGAGATCATAATCTATAACCATGTCTATTTTTTCACTGGATTCCTCGTCTGCCGGGATCAGATCATCCGGCAGCTGCCAGTCTTCAGGCCACCCGGAAAACAAAAACCATCCAAGTTGTCCAACAAAAACAGTAACATCTGTTGCTCCCGGGGCAAAGCATGCGTAGTAGTCGCCGTTTCCAAGACTACGGATCTCATCTATATCCAGGTGAAACCCGGAAAAATCTGCTCCGCCACCGATTTCAAGACCGTATATAGGATGAACAAGATCTGCCAGAAGATTTTCATCCTCTGCTTCAACTGCTTCCGCAAACAAAGTGGCAAGAATCTCCGGAGTCTCTGCTCCGAATTCAACAACCTCCGGAGTCATACACAAAACGGAAAACAGAGTCACTGCTGCTAAATACATCAAAACCTCCATGAACCAGAGTTTCCTGCCCGTCAGTCATGCCTAAACATTGTCATGTTGTAAAGCAGCCACAAGCACTGCTATATTGCCTCAAGAGCAACGGCTCCTTCCCATGAGCCTGTTGCACTTCTGTAGAAATTTCTCAACACTGAAAAAGGAATTGGAGACAAAATGAAATTACTCATGTTATTAGCCGGTGCTCTACTCATTCTCGCCTGTGGCGCAGACAATTCAGATGAAGTTCTTCCCATCACTGAATCAGATGCAGATGTCGCAGTTGAAGTTGTGGTTGATGATGAAATTGAAATTGAAATCGAACCGGAGACAGAAGAGGAAGTAGAGATAGTGGTAGAGGTAGACTCGCTGTACCTGCTTGAAAACGGCAGTGCCGGGTTGTTCTCTATCTACATGACCAGAGATGAGATAGAAGAAGCTGCTGCAAACTACGACAACCTTGTTGTTGAGGAAATTGACCTGATGGCAGAAGGTATGGCTACTCCGGCAGTTGCTCTGACCTTTGAGTCTGCAGGAGCCATTCTCCTGGAGTTAACCGAAGACGGAGAATCTGTTTTCAGAATTTTTATCCGGTCAAATCTTTTTGTAACCGAAGCCGGGATCAGCATCGATTCATTCTTTGGTGATCTTGTCACCAGTTATGAAGTAAATGATGTAGTATGGGGTGCCGAAGGAGATCCTGTGGCTATAGTTCAGGAAATTGGCATGTCATTTATTCTCAGTCCAGGAGACTGGTGGCAGCAGGGTGATGTAGTTGGTGAGATTCCCGCAGATGCCGGACTTAAAGCGATAATTCTCTGGTAATTTTTACAAGAAAGGATCTCAGGTGAAGTACTTATTCCTGCTTACACTTCTGCTGATGGTGCCGGTCTCAGCCTTTGCAGAGGCTGATGTAATCACTCTTGATAACGGTCTCCAGGTCATTCTCGAGGAAATGCATTTCTCCCCGACTGTCATGGTTCTGGTTCAATACCAGGTGGGCGCCAGAAATGAAACTGCTGAGATTTCAGGTATCAGTCATTTCACCGAGCACATGATGTTCAATGGTACACCGGATATGCCTGGTGGAAGGTTCTGGCAGCTTGTTCAGAAAAACGGCGGAGAGGCCAACGGAGGAACCGGCACCAACCAAACCACCTACTACATCTACTTCCCTGCAGCAAAGCTGGAAGAAGCTCTTCGTATGGAATCTGATAGAATGCATAACTGCTTCATGGACTCAGCGGCCATCGCTCAGGAGATCGGCGTAGTAATGGACGAATGGCGACTCTCTGAAGATTCTCCGGACAGAGCCATTTACTACAAAGCCAATGAGAACTTTTACGGTGACCACCCGCTTTCAAGGACGGTGCTGGGAACCAGCGAGAGCATTGCTGCGTTTAACAAGGAATCAGTCACAGATTACTATGAAACCTATTACAGACCATCCAACGCTATTCTAACCGTGATCGGTGATTTTGAAAGCGAAGAAGCACTGGCTCTTATTGAAGAGTATTTCGGTACAATTCCATCTGGTGCTGCTCCTGTAAACAATGTTCCGGAGATCACAGAGTGGGATTTCCCGAGCCGGGTTGATTTTGACTTTCCAGCAGAGTCAGACAGATTTCTGCTGCACTTCCAGGGCTGCGAGATAACCAGCCCGGATATTCCAGCACTGATGCTTTTAAGCAGATACTTCAGCAGCAACAGAATTGGCTGGATCGAGAACAATCTTGTGAATACCGGAGCCTTAACAACCGGATATGCTTCCTCCCCAAACGGTCTGGACTGCAATCCTTTTTCTTTCATCGGTACTGTTCAGGAGGAAGCCTCAACAGACAGTGTGATTGAATTACTCACCGCAGAAGCTTACAGACTGGCCGAGGAACCAATAGATAATGAGCAGCTTTCTCTGTTGAAGAATTTTCTTCTGGGCAGAGAAGTAATGAGTACAAATACTCCAAAAAGCCAGGCATACAGGCTTACGTACAATCTGTCTCTTTACGGTGATGTACATGCATATGATACTCTTCTTGATGAAATAGCGGCACTTACCCCTGAAGAGGTTCAGGAAGTGGCATCCAGATATTTTACAGAAGAACGATTGATGACAACTGTGCTGCACGCCACTGAAGGCGGAGCCATGGCAAGAAACACTTCTTCCCAGGGAACAACCCAGGTAGATGTTCCGGAAATCACAGACTGGAGCGCTCTTGAGCTTGATGCAGAGGAATTTGTTCTGCCAGAGCATTCAGTATCAGAGGGCACCGAGCGTTTTGAGTTAAGTAATGGAATGGTTCTTCTTGTGAAGGAAGATCACAGCTTCCCCATTGTGGAGATGATGATCACTGTTCCCATGAGCGACAGACAGGCTTCCGCCCGGAAAGCCGGAATAAGCGGCATTACATCAGAGCTTATGCTCAGAGGCACAGAGGAACTGGACTTCGCAGCATTTCATTCAAGACTTGCCGAAACTGGTTCAAGCACATGGCTTTCTTCAGGAACCAAGTACACCCTTGGAAATGTATATGGAAGCAGCAGCCACCTGGATACGTATTTCACATCTCTCTCCGAATTGTTGATAAAGCCAGCTCTCCTTGAGGAAGATTTCGTCAGCGTTAGAGATCGAGCTCTGGGAATGCACATGAATCAGAGAGAACAGCCCTTTTATGCTTTTTTCACAGGCATGGACAAAATTCTTCTTACAGAATCCACCTGTAGAACTGCAGACAGCACCACTCTCTCAAACATCACACATTCTGAAACAGTAGACTGGTGGAAAACATGTGTAAGACCTCAAGGCTCTGTTCTGGCAATTGTTGGAGACATCACCCCGGAACATGCTCTTCAACTTACAGAGGAATACTTTGGATCATGGCAGAATCCGGATTCCCCCTTGCCGGAACTCGTTGAGTATCAGTTCAACGAAGTAGCAGGTGATACTGTTGTTACCACCATGCCCGGGAAAATTCAGGTTGCAGGAGCAGTAGGCTGCAGGGGGCCGTCATTCCTCGCCGACGATTATGCGGCCTTCTCCACAATGAACAGGATTCTTGGTGGTGGAATTGGTTCCAGACTGGGGCAGAACATAAGAGAGACCCAGGGGCTTGCATACATCACTGGAAGCATGATTGACGGAACAACCAACAGCTTCTCCACGGGATCAAGATTCATTGCCTACCTGTCCACGGGAGCAGACATGACTGTTAGAGCCATTGATGCAATGGTTGAGGAATGTGAGTTAATTGCCCGGGCAGGAGTCAGACCGGAAGAACTTCTTCTTGAACAGTCAAGAGGATTAGGTCGTCATGCCCTGTCATCGGATGATTACGATTCTGTGGCAAGATATCTTGCAATTACAGAATTCCAGGGTCTTCCACTTACGTACGACATAGACAAGCTGGAATCAGTTCTTTCCCTTGATATCAGTGACATTCAGCAGGTTGCAGAGAAATACTTCACCGGCAAGTGGTTTGTATCTGTTGCAGGGGGAGTGGACCAGAACATGGAACCTCTGGAATAAAAACACACATAACACAGGGCAGCACCGTGGTCAGACTGCGGTGCTGTTTTTTTGTGGGCAGCTAAGAAGAATATCCTGTGAACTAATGTTAAAACAGAGAAGGAAGCTTCACGCTTACTTCGTTGCTCCAGGTAGTACCGCCGCCCTCGTTGGCAACCTTTAGAGCATAGTACCATAGACTGCCGGGAGTGAGATCTACATCATCGTAACTTGTTGTATTCCTGTCCTCTACCACAATAAGTACTGTTGCAGAACTTGCATTGCTCCGTATATCAGGTGAGGAAGAGCGGTAAAGTGTGTAGCTTGCGAAATCTGCATCCGGAACTGCTGTCCAGCCCAGCTCTGCAGTGGTGGAACTACTGGCAATTCCGGTGAGAGCAGAGGTAGAAGGATTATTCGGTCCAAAGGGGTTATCAGGTCCACAAGCTGCAATCAGAGCTACTATCGCGGCAAAGAGAACAAGTCGTTTCATGACAACCCCTTTGAGTTAACTATTACTACTCTGTTATATCGCTTTCGTTTCTTGGCTCGATTTTGTAATCATCATAACTATACAATACCACGCCAATTATCTCGCTGAATTCATCTCCAAGTGACACGGTATAACCGTATATCCCCATATCATCAACCATGGCATCGCCGGACCCATCGTCAACCAACCAGTCTCCATGTCCCATATCTTCGTTGGTAACTGTCACATCTGAAAGAACAGCTAGAACACCCTCCCACTTCTCCTGTGACATCTCACCAGTACTCAATTCTACTGGAGAAGGAATCGAGTGATCGGGATCATCAAAGTCAACAGACAGAACTATTACTTCAGTAACCTTGCTTGCCCAAACACCGTTCATGTCAAATTCGCTCACATAACCGGAGACAACAACACTGTCACCCCGCTCAAGATTGTCCAGTACTCCGTCATAGCCATAAAGAAGAAGCCCGCTCCACTCACCACCGGTAGCGTCCTGGATAACCGCATACTGAGCAGTTCCTGAACCGGCATAGTACTCATCTCCGCCTACTGTAACAATTCCCGTAACCGTTACATCTTCACCATCATAGGGAGATTCATCTACCTGGCCCTGTATCTGGTAACAAGAAAGAACATTGCCGCCACCACCGCTACCGGAGTCCGGTGTGGTTATTGTGGCCTCGTTGCTCCAGGCTGTGAGCTGTGAGCTGTCAACAGTCTGGATGGCGTAGTAGTAAGGAGTGTTCCATCCGAGATCATTGTCTGCATGGGTAAGTGTTCCCAGATCGGTAATGGTTGCCACAAGTGTAGCTCCCGAGGGGTTTGCTGCGATACCGGAAGTCTCGGAACGGTAAACAACAT
>JAOZRM010000174.1 GCA_029940175.1 Candidatus Sabulitectum sp.
ATCTTCAACGGTGATGATTCCACTCCACTACGGGTGTTTGACATAACTGGCAGAGAAGTAGCTTGTGTACCTTTGTCTGAGGGTATCGGTTTATGGAACTGTACGGATTATTCCGGTGAAAAACTCCCCGTGGGAGTTTATACTGTTACCGGACATCAAGGTGTTGCTGTGCGTCTGACCCTTCTGGGAGAGTGAAGATGAAATCCATGTTATTTGGAACCTTGAAGAGTAGACTGGTACAGGACTGACTCTGCCACAACTGGATTGGGGTGAAGGGATCAAGAATTGTTCCTTGTTACAGTGAGCCGTTTGTTCTTCAAAACTCTGCGAATCAATAATGAAGAACTCTAATCGTCACTTATGGAACATCTGCCCGTAACACAGCTACTATTCAAGTGGTGAAGCTGAAGATATAATTGACAGCAGAAAATTGCATTACCCGGCTTCTGTTTAAAAGGGTATGATAAAGGTGTGGAGTTTGCGTTGCGATACACAGGCTTTGCATTTGTTGGAACATCTTTTTTGCTGCTTTGAAAGGTAAGGAAATTATGAATTACAAGTTGTTGATTCTACCTTTGTTGTTTCTACTTATAACCGGTTGTGGCATAACCGATATTCTTTCTTTTACTAATGCGAACTTCAGGGTGGAAAACACTACAGAATTTGCCATTTGCGGTATAGACATCTCTGATCTGAGTAGCTTGTCTGTTTCTGAAGCGTTGACAATTGGGCAGTACTGGATTCAGGGTGAGTGTCCTATGGACTTCAATCTTGGTCTTGGTATTAAGAATCCCAATATAGGGGAATCAGGTCTGCCCAAGATCTCCATAACTCTTACGTCTCTTGATTACGATGTGTTCATGGACACTATTGAAGGTATTGAAGAAGATACTGTTCAGGTTGCAGAGGGCTTGTTCTCCGGAGCATTCGGTATAGGAGATGATGGAGAAATTGCTGTGCTTGACCTTGGAATTGCCTTCGATGGTTTCCAGATATTCGAGATACTGGGGCCTCTTGGCATTGTTGATCTTGCTCTGGCCATCGGTGGTATTGAAGGGGATATTCGAGATGAGGATCACCTTGGAAGACTTCAGATGTTCATGGTTCCCACAATCGACACACCTCTGGGCGATATGACATGGGAAGAAGGCTTCTGGGTAGGGCTGGACTGGACAGACGGCTCTTGATTTATTTTTCTGACTTTTGTATGATTGCGTCCCAATGAGTAAAAAAGAAAGGCGACGTGGCCAAGTGGTAAGGCAGTGGACTGCAAATCCACCATTCACCAGTTCGACTCTGGTCGTCGCCTCCATTCCTTTACGAATAACCCTTTTTGTTATTGCATTTCTTTTGGTTGCAGCCGGATTTATTTTTGGTGATCCCGCTGCAATTCTTTCCAAAGCAACGAATATCTGTCTGGAATGCATAGGAATAGGCTGACACGGCACTCCGTGTTGCGGAAAACTGTGCAGTTCGGTGCTCTGCTGGCAAGCAATCTGCACCTTACAGGCTGGGTGGATGGTACCATTTACACAGGTGCATCCAAAGTGGCGATGATCCCGGGGCTTCACTGTTACAGCTGTCCTTCCAGTGTTCTTGCATGCCCTACAGGTTCTTTGCAGTCAATACTGGCCACACCTAATTTCTGGGGTATGCTTGCTACAGGCAGACCTGATGCTTTGATAGTGCTGGGAGTTATTGGGTTTATCGCTCTGATTGGTCTTCTGGCAGGCAGGTTCGCTTGCGGCTGGTTCTGCCCGTTTGGTCTTCTGCAGGATCTTCTTTACAAGATCCGTCTTCCTCGAATGTCTTTCCAGGAATCACTGCGACCAGCAAAGTACGCAATGCTCTTTATTCTTGTTTTTGCCCTTCCTGCCTTTCTCAGGCCGGTTGCCGGCGGAGCAGGAGATCCCTGGTTCTGCAAGGTGGTATGTCCAGCAGGAACATCCCTTGCAGGGTGGCCACTGGTCTCCACCTCCGGAGGGGTTTTCCAGATAGGGTTCCTGTTCTGGTGGAAATCTGCTGTTGCTGTTCTTGTGCTGTTATGGGCTATGGTTGTGGAGCGGCCTTTCTGCAGATCTCTCTGTCCGCTTGGGGCTGCCTGGGGTCTTCTTGGAAAAGTCTCAGTGTTCCAGATGCATGTATCGAATGCCTGTGTCAGTTGTGGAAAATGCGGTAAAGTATGCCCCATGGGTATCGAGATATACAAAACCCCGTCAAGTGCTGAATGCATCAGATGCGGACGGTGTGAAAAAGTGTGTCCTGTGGACGCAATTTCCCACTCGGTGAAGGGTTAGTTTTGAGAAAACACCTGTGGATACCTCTTGTTCTTTTTTTACTTATTCCTGTTTTTGTTGTTTCTCTTTCTCACCATGGGCCTGCTGGATCTTCCGTGAATGGTGCCCTGGTAACTGGAATTGGATCACTTGACAGTATTCTTGCTGCTTCTTCCGGCAAACCTGTTCTTATCAACTTCTGGGCCACATGGTGCGGTCCATGCGTACGCGAGATGCCCCTGCTTGATCAACTGGCTGTTGATCTTGGGGAAGACGCGGTGTTCATCGCAGTTGATCTTGGTGACCCGGAACTGTCCACCCTTGAGCTTTTCAGAGAGAACAATCCTGTAGGGATAACTGTTGTTTGGCTTTCTTCTCAAGAGGCGATCCTTATTGCTGATCGTTATGAACTTGCAGACGCGCTTCCGATGACATTGATATTCAACGGAGCAGGAGAGGAAACTGCTCGTGCGATAGGAGCCCGCAGTTTTGAATGGTTTGCCTCGGCAATGGACGGTGCTTCCGGGGGAGATGTTGCAGTGATTGAAGAGGAGACTGAAGTACACATTTATGTGGTTGGTCCCGCGGGTGATGCGGCTGTAGATGCCCTGGTTCTGGAGGCTTCAAGCATTGCAGGGGAACATGGCTACGATGTGCTTGATCCCACAGTACATGCAGATTCAATTGCCATGGCAGAGGCTTATCTGCCAGGTTCAGGATGGCCTTATGCACAGCTTTGCGTTGGCGGTGCCTGCAATCGGCCTGTAGGCACTCCGGAAGAGCTTCGCTCTGCTTATGAGAGCATGAGATAATTGGGAGCTCCTCCCGTTTCAGTTCTGATACCCTTCAAGAATACAGACAGGTTCATTTCATCCGCTCTGGAGTCCATTGCCTCCCAGACAATGACTGACTTTGAAGTGATAATGGTTGATGATGGATCTTCCGACAATTCCCGGACAATCGCTGAAGGGTTCTGCAGTCGCGATAACCGGTTCAAGATCTTTAACGGTGGTCTGGGATTGGTTCATTCCTTGAATTGCGGGCTTTCCAAAGCCAGGGGCAAGTGGATAGCAAGGTTTGACAGTGATGATATCTGTCATCCTGACAGACTGCAGTTGCAGTTGGCCAGTGCAGAGATTCATGGAGAAAAAGCTGTGGTTTCCTGCCGGGTAAGAAGTTTTCCTCATTTTGAGGTCAGTTCCGGTTACAGATCGTATGAACAGTGGATCAACAGTCTTGAATCTGCAGAGGATATTGAACGCAGCCTGTTCATTGAGAGTCCCGTACCACACCCTACAGCTTTTTTCAGCAGAGCAGCTGTAATTGATGCAGGGGGCTATTGCGATCTTGGTCTTCCCGAGGATTACGAACTATGGCTCAGGCTATGGAGCAGGGGTTTCAGTTTTATCAGAGTACCGAGAACTCTTCTGGCCTGGAGAGAGAGAGCTGACAGATTCAGCAGAACCAGCTCCATGTATTCTTTAACATCTTTTTACAGGGCCAAGGCGCTTTATCTTGGGCTTGTACCCTGTCTTAAGGAGAGAAGGGTTTTCATGGCAGGAACCGGTCAGTCCGCTCGCAGACTCGGCAAGGAAATCCAGAGAGAGGGATTTCATATAGAAGCTTTTCTTTCACCAGACTCTGTAACCCCTGGAAGGGAGCTGAGAGGCAGACCTGTAATCAGCATTTCACAGTGGCAGAGTTCCGCTGAATTACCGGTGCTGGTCGCCTCCAGGAAACCCGGTGCATCAAGTTCCATTCAGGGTTATCTTGAGGAAAAAGGACTACTTAACTGGGTGGATTTTGTGTTATGCTCGTGACATTGGACGGCTAATTATTTATTCTATAATGGTACGCGGATCGGTTATCAATTTTTTACAGGAGGCTGATAGTGAAAATTAAAGAAGAGATGAAAGATGGTGTAATGGTTCTACGCTTGAGCGGCAAGGTTATCAGCGGCCCTGATCTTATGGAGCTGAAAACCGTGTTCCAGACTGCTGTCAACAATGATATGGGAAATGTTCTTCTTGATCTTGGCCATGTGGCCTGGATGGATAGTTCCGGTCTTGGAGTTCTTGTCAGTGGATATACCTCATTATCCAGAGCCGGTGCACGCATGGTGATTCTTAATGCAACCAAAAAGATACATGAACTTTTCATCATTACGAAGCTGATAACAATATTTGAGACTTTTACAGATGAAAAAGTAGCCCTTGCAAGCCTTAAGGAATAGCCTTGCTTAAGGGAATAGTTCTCAAGATCCCCAGCGACAACAGCATTGTTGAGTCTGTACAGATCTTTGTAGAGAAGATCGGTCTTACTGCCGGTGTAAGTGAGGAGGATGTTACAGGGTTGTCCATTGCAGTTATGGAAGTTGTGAAAAATGCAATGGAACATGGTAACGGTGGCGATATTAGAAAGCATGTAACAATCCATATCGATGTTTTCTCCGGTCGCTTGCAGTTTCTTATCGACGATTGCGGCACCTGGCAGCCTGAAGCCGACCTTGGTCATGAACCTGGAGAGGGCGAGGCTTTGATCAGCAGCCGGGGCAGGGGTGTTCTTATTGCACGGAATCTTGCCCGCTGGTTGGATTACGGGTTGAATCCAGAAGGAAAAACCAGAGCCACTCTGATCTGGCCACTTAGCTGACGGAGTACTGATGTCCCACAGTTTTGATTTGCTTGTCTGGACGGATAGCAATGTTCTTCCTGCCAGTGATGATTCTGTAGCGGTTTCTGAAGCAGGAAAGTTGCGCATGCCTTCCTGGGCCGACGAGCTGATTGTCTGGGATGAATCCCTGACCTCGAAGCCTGATGCAGCATTGCTGTTCATAGGCACCAGGCCTTCTGCACTTGCTCGATCCAAATTCTTCTCTCTTTTCAGGGAAGGAATACCGGTAGGTGCTCTTGTGGGTGGGGAGCCTTCTTTTTCAGACCCTATTTTTTCAAAACTGGAAGAATGGGAACGCTGCTGGACTTATACAGATCAGGGGCACCTTGTTTCCATCGTTCACAATGCCGTACAGGAGTGGATTTCCGGCATCAACCGGGAGTTGACTCAGTATCCATCCGGAGAAGATCTTATCCGATCCTGGAATAGCGTTGCCGGTGAATCCATCGACCCAGGAAGTCTTGTCGCTGCTTCGGAAATTCTCAGGAACAGAGGTTTTGTCTGCCTGTCCGGTCCACCCGGAGCAGGAAAAACCACACTTGCCCGTCTGCTTCTCATGGAGGCTTCTGATCAGGGGCTTGTTCCTGTGGAACTCATAGACAAAGATGTTAATTCCAGTCTTGTTGAAATGAAGCTGCGGGGTCCGGAGGACTGTGCTATTCTCTTCGATATTGACTCAATTCGACGAATGACAATGATTCAGCCTCTTCATCTTTTTCATTCGGTTTTCACCATTATTCTTCGTGCTACAGACTCTCGGAGAAGGGTAGTTCTTACCTCATCAGATCCTCGGATCTCCGGTCTTTTTTCATTGTTCGGGCACGCCCATGTTGAACTCCCATCCCCGGAAAAAAACCGTCAGTGGAGGGTTGATCAGGGAGAGAAAGCTCTTGAAACCTTCAGAGATCTTGACCTTCTGGCCAAAGCAGAGCTGGTTCTGCTGTCACTTTTTGAACCAATTGTCTCCGAGGCCATTTTTGAGAGCTCTCTCAAGGAGATATGGTCCAGACTTAATTTTCTTCTCAGAGAGAATTTCCCATCATCAGAGACTCTTGATGAAATGTATTCTGAGACCAGAGCCTGTAAGGGAATCTCACCATTCAGACGGTTGAAGATCAACGATGAAATACATCTTTGCAGCGGGGACACCATAATTCTTGACGCAGTAGATAGGGGTATGGCAGAACTTTCGGGGGCAGGGAGCCCGCTTGTAAGGGTTGTAATGGAAACCCTTTTAAACGGTGAAAACCCGGAACAGAGAAGAGCAGGATACAACATAGCTCATATGTATCGCTATCTTTCCTCCTCTGAAAAATCCAGACTGCTGTTCACCGCTTCACGAGAGACTCAGATTGAAGGGTTAGTAGATTTCTTTGCAATGCTTCTTGCGGATAAAAAGGCATTTGACAGAGCTGCAGAGGGGCTTTGCCGTCATATTCTTGATTCCGGTACTGCCGGTACCCGTACTGCTCTGGCACAAGCTCTGGGGAATCCATGGTTGAGAAACGATCACTACTTCAGAGATCTGGCTGAAACTGCGTTGAACGACCA
>JAOZRM010000018.1:0-9982 GCA_029940175.1 Candidatus Sabulitectum sp.
ATTCAAAAGACTCATGGGAGCAGGAGGGCTTTGAAGAGGAAAGCAACAGAGCAATTGCCCTGGACGGAGCCTTCGAAATAGGAGGTAATCACCTGGTAACCGGAAGTGCTGCCAGAAGCTGGAACACAGGAATGGATGAGGATGGAGCGTATCGTTTCGGAATGGAACGAATTCGCAGCACTTTAGGATATTGGATCAGCGGTACTCAGGTTGATGAGAATTTTAATGTAAATGGAACCGGTTTCACAACAATGACCGGATTCAGGGCCGGGAACGCTGGAATCCGGAAAACTTTCAGACCGGAGGAAACTTTCTCCACTTTGTCTTTGTGGGGAGGTCAGAGTTACACAACCCAGATCGATGGAGAGACCCTGGAAAACAATACCCATGCAGAGGTGAATGGAACTTTTAAGAATGGCTGGAATTTCACGGCATCGGGAAATTATGGAGCTGAATATTTTGATCCTTATGAAGGCCCGGACGGTAAATTCTACGGAGGTCATGTTAACGGCTTTGTAGGCGGTGGCTCCAATCCTTACAAACCTCTAAGATTCTGGGCAGGCACAGGTGGAGGACAGTACCAGAACGGTGGTACATACCAGAATGTTACAGGTAACATGCGTTACCTCCCCGTACCGGTACTGGAGGCATCAATTGCCGGAAACTGGTACCGCACATTTGATAGCGAGAACTACAACTGGGAAGTGAATGCTTTTGATAGTCGATCCACAGATTGGAAATCAGTTACTTTCAGGTTGGCATACATGTTCAATCCGGATATGAATTTAAGACTCTTCTCTCAGTATTCCAATTTCAACATGAACTTTGATCAATCGGATGAGTTCGAGAGTGATGAGCTTAGAGCCAATATGCTGTTTGCATGGAAGTACCTCCCGGGAAGCATGTTCTATCTTCTGGGTGAAACGGTGTACAACGGAGATGGCAGTGGAGATTTTGAAGACCCTGATCTGGGTGTTTACGCCAAACTGACCTGGTATCTGCCAATCTAAGAATGAATGTTAAGGCCGGTTGCTCATTCATGGGCAACCGGTTGATCAAAGAGCTTCTGTTATTATGATCAATTCTCCGGTACCCACTGCTTCTCCGTTGTACCCGCCAAGAACAGACTTCACCCTGAATCCCGATCTGTGAAGAAGGTGCTCTGCTTCCCACCTGAAAGTGTAGCGCATGATAAATTCCTGTGTCAGTTTTTCCTGTCTACCACTCGGGTGCTTCACAGAAAAGATCATTTCACAGTGTACGATCTGTGATACTGAATCTACCGACGGGTTTCTGTAGGAAACAGAGACTTCTCTGCCATCACTGAAAGCAAATGGCGGTTCTTCGCCGAACTCAAGTGCTCTCTGCGTGTCAGAGAGCATTTCAAGATCCGGATCGAAAATGTCCAGAACAAAAGTGCCTCCCGGAGCAAGGTGATCGTGTATGGAGGAAAGGCATGAAAGCTGCTCTTCAACTGTGGCAAGATGCTGGAACGGGCGGAATGGTGTTGTGATCAGATCAAATTTTTGTCCGAGATCAAAGGTTGTCATATCTGCCTGCACAAGGTGTATTCTGTTGCTGACATCCGGGCTCTTCGATTTAATGGTTCCTCTGCAGAATGACAGCATATCCTCTGAAAGATCCAGACCTGTAATCTCTGCCCCTGCTTCTGCACATGGGATCAGCGTTCTTCCAGTTCCACACCCGACTTCAAGGACAGTGCCACCATTTGAACGGGCAAGTTCCGTATAGAATCTGATATCATCGCGACCCACAGCCATCAGATGGTGGTGATAGTACTCTGCAAATCCGTTGTAAAACTCTTCAGCCATTATCCCAGCTCCTCAGTGTTATTCAGAAGTGCGAACATCAGCTCATCATGAAAGCTGTTGTTGAAGAAAACACTCTGTTTCATGTGCCCCTCTTTCTGGAATCCCAGCCTGTCCAGAAGTTTGACTGATGCAGTGTTCTCTGGAACCACAGTAGTTTGAATTCTGTTGAGTTTCAATTCATGAAATCCGCAGGTGATTATCTCACTCAGAGCTTCTCGCATGTATCCCATACCCTGATGAGTTCTAAGCAGACTGAAACCAATATCAGCCCTGCAGTCAAGAAAACTGAATTCTTCAAACCCGGCAGTACCTGCAAAGGCTCCTGTTTCTTTGTTGATTATGGACCAGATCAGGTTGTATCCATGGCCAAAGCCGTCTTTGTAGTCTTCCAGAATGCCCTGTATGGCATCGGGATTGTCCAGTGGAGTTGCCAGGTACCTCATTATTTCAGGGTCAGAGTAACAGAGGAAAAGCCCTTCAGCGTCTTCCGGTGCAACTTGACGCAGCAGTAGCCTTTCGGTCTGAATCACAGGGAATTTATCTGGCCACAATACTGATTTCATACAGACACCTCCAGCAAACCCTTTCAGAGTTGGCATCTCATTGTTCTAATCATTCATTTACAGAGTAAGAATCCGGAACTGAATTTGTCGGAGTGAAGATCTCTTTTCGCAGTACACTGATGCATGCATCAACACATTCGCTGTCGTATAGAATGTCCTTGTTTCTCACCAGTTCGTTCAGGATTTCTTCAAGAGGGAAGGCAGCTCTGTAGGGTCTACTGGAAGACATGGCTTCTACTACATCTGCAACGCACAGTATTTTTGCTTCCTGCATGATCTCTTTGTCCTTGAGACCCGAAGGGTATCCGGAACCATCCAGAAGTTCGTGATGGTGCAGAACGATGTCTGCTATGGGCCACGGGAATTCGATGGTTTTAAGAATATCATAACCGGCCTGAGGGTAGGTTCTCATAACATTCAGTTCGAGGTCGCTTAGTTTTCCTGATCTGCTCAGGAATTCCTGCGGTATTCTGATCTTGCCTATATCATGTACGATGGATGCCAGGTAGATGGCCTGAATCTGCTTTTCCGGGAGCTTCATTTCCACAGCAATGGAACGGGCAAGCTCTGCAGTTCGAAGTTGATGTCCCTTGGCGTACGGATCCCGCATTTCAATTATTTTCGCTATGGTGAAGATTGTGCCCATGAAGCTTTTTTCAAGCCCTGCATTTACCTGGAGCAGTTCTGCTGTACGCTCCTGAACGATCTCTTCAAGATGATCGCGATGCTTCTTCAATTCCAGTTCGACTTTAAGACGTTCAGAAATCTCCTTTTCAAGCTCTACGTTCTTCTCGCGGTAAATTTCTGCTTCCTTGCATTTTCTTTCTGTGTCAAATCTTACCTGCAGCGTGGCAATCCTGTCCCTGCTCTCCTGGCTGAACAGTTCTTCCCTGATCTTCAAGTATTTCTTTGAGGAACTCAGAGCCTGTTTGAAATCTTCTTTTGCTTCGTAGAGATCGGAAAAATGCTGCATGGATGAGGCTTTCAGGTCTTTTATGCCTGTGTCGGTTGCTATCTGCAAGGCTCGATCAAGGAATGTGAGAGCTTTATCAAACATGCCAAGTTTGATGTAGATCGATGCGATGTTGTTGCAGGAAAGTGCTATGCCTCTGTTGTCGTGGAGCTTATCTACTTTCTTCAGGGCTTTCTGGAAGTATTCCAGAGCTTTTTTGTTTTCTCCAAGAGCTTCGTAAACAGTGCCCATGTTGCCATAAGAGTTGGCAATACCTCTTGTATCTTCTATGCGCTCTCTGATGATCATGGCGCTTTTGTGCTGTTCAAGTGCCAGCAAATGGTTTTTCTGTCTTGAATAGATCAGACCGATGTTGTTGTAGCAGCTGGCGATGTTCTGTTCATCCTGGTTTTCCTCATAAATATGGAGAGCACTCTTGTAGCTTTCTTCTGCCCGGTTCAGGAGCTCCTGCTGCTTGTAGATATTCCCTATGTTCAAATAGGAGATTGCTGCACCCCTGCTGTCTCCCAGATTGATCTTGATCTCAAGAGACCTTAAAAAGTATTCAAGTGCTTTACTGTAACTGCCCTGGCCTCTGTGGATATTGCCGATATTATTGTAAGCTCTTGAAACGCCCCGTTTATTTCCAGTTCTTTCCCATATCTCCAGTGAGCTGAGATAGTTCTCCATTGCTTCACTAAAATTCCCTCTTATCCAGCAGGAGACACCATACAGAAGCTGACTTTCTGCAATTACATCATCTTCATCCAGCTCTCGAGCTATAGCGAGAGCTTCCTCCGCATATGTTTTTGACTGGTCGGGATTGTTGCGATACGCAAAAGATGCCAGCTGGTTTAGCGTTCTGGCCAATTCCAGCTGATGAGTTGTATTTGTCCGTAGTCTGGCTAACTTTTCCAGGAGTTTATCAGTATCACTCATAGAACTACCTACCCCCATAAAGATAATACAGGCGGCCATCCTGTGGTGTCAACATGTCTGTTTATGGTGCTAAACGGGAGATCTGATTCCCACCACAAGAGAACTCCACTCATGGGCGTACCAGGTTCCATCGCTTCTTTTTTTCACAGTGACCGGTCTCGGGCTGTCTGCACCTGAGCAGGCAATGAAGAATTTGATCTTTCCCTGGTCTTCGCTTCCACTGTACTTGTTTGTGGTGAGTTTGATCTCGAGCTTTTCCGGCAGAGAGTAGCCGTTTTCCGGTGTCGAACCATTGAAATATGAACGAATTAGATACGGTTTTGATCTCAGCTGGCTTTTGGCCAGAACTATTGAACCCAGTGATATTTCTGCATTCATTGCATGTAGCACGTCTGAGGCAATTGAATCGTTCAGTGCGGCCATACCAAGAGCAAGAACGCAGGTTGCTACGGCTCCCTCAGGTTTTTCATTCATCTCCGGAAGCATGGCGCTGAAATCCTCAAGGGAGATGGGAAGCTTATGGATGAGATATTTCATTTTTTTCCTTTCTCCTGCAGTTAATAGAAGGACTAACTATTAACTGCTGATCACTTGTCTAAAAGAGTTTGTCATTGTGTTTGCCAGGCTCTCCGGAGAGTGACATGCCAGCACTTTCTTTCTTCCTTCTCTGCCCAGTCTGTCTGCCAATTCTGTATCATTGAGCAGGGATGCAATTGCATCTGCAAGCTCCTCTGGTGATTCCGGTTTGACAAGAAGCCCACTGATACCGTTTTCTATTAGTTCAGGAATCCCTGAAACCTCTGTTGAGATACATGGCAGGCCCATGCCCATGGCTTCCATGATTGCCACAGGAATTCCATCTTTGTCCCCGTTCTCAGCTTCTATGCAAGGCAAGGCAAAAACGGAAGCTCTGGAAACAAGGTCCAGAGTCTCCTTTGAAGTCAGCACACCGACGAAATCAACATTTATATCCGCATTATCCCCTTTGAATTTCTGAAGTGCTACACCGCTTGGATCTGAGCCGATCACGATTAATCTGCAATCCATATTCCTTTTGAAAAGAATACGCATAGCTTGTATGAGAACAGGTATGCCCTTTTTCGAAACAAGTCCACTTGCAGTGCAGATTATCAGAGGGGGAGTGGATGGAGTTTTTCTTTCAGGCAGTCTTTCTGCGTCTAATCCCAGTTTGGCAACCACGATGTTCCATGAGCTTGAATAATGTGCATTCAGGTAGTTCAGATTATACCTGGATATGGTGAAAACTATTGAAGCATCTGTGAGTACCCTGAGGAGTCTTGTTTTACATTTAGGAACAAATATATCTGTGGCGTGGGTGGTAACAGAATATGGTATTCCCAGTATTGAGGCGATGATCCTTGCTATGTATGCCGAATCATGGGCGAAATGAGCATGAACTATTTCCGGTTTCTCTGCGGGGTTCATGTTCCTGATTGCATTTGATGCAATAATGAAATATCTGAATTCAGATTCTTGCAATGAATTCGCGAGAGCTTTCAGAAATCGAAGAGATCGGAGAAATGGTCCGGCAAGCCGTTTTCCAGGACAAGTAAGGTACTCGAATTTAAGAGACCTGCTGACTGTAACAGAATTTCCCAGTGGGTCTCTGGAGATACTGCTCCAGAAATCTGCGGTTTGACTACCTCTTTTTTCTTCCGGCAGTAGAACTGATACAGTGTGCCCCATGGCTGCCATTGCCTCAATTTCCCTTGTGACGTAGGGCGGAAGGAATCCCAAAACATACAGTATCTTCATGGACCAGCCATTCTGTTCAGGAAATCTGCCAGGCCTTTCATTACATTTTCCGCTGAGAATTGCTTCTCAATTTGAGCAAAGTCAACCGGAACTCGAAGGCTCGACGTTTTCCACTGGTATTCAAGGTTCTCTAATTTCAGGGCTATTGCTTCTGCATCAGGTAGAACGATGTATCCTCTTCCCAGCTTTCTTATTCTCCTGGCCATTGCACCTTCCGGTACAATGCCGAGAATTGCTCTGCCGGACACCAGGTACTCTGCAGTTTTGCTTGAATTCTTCAACTCACTTCCTCTGCGGGATGTGAGATATCCTATAAGAATATTACAGTCTCTCTGGAATTGCGGTACGTCTGCCCACTTCAGGTGACCATGGTGGGTGACCCTGCCGCTGAGAGGAGCTCTGTCCAGCCTCTTCAGAGAAACGGAATCAATACCACCGGCCATCTTGATCCTGAGTTTAGAATTGGGATTCCTTTTGTAGAACATCTCCAGTCCTGAAAGTAGCGCCTCCGGGGTATGGCTGGCGAAAAAATTGCCTGTCCAACCTGCTGTAAGAAAGTCGGGCCGGGGTACTGGCGAGTCTATTCGTTGAATTCTCCGCGGATCGTAGGCGTTTTCAGCTACATGGGTCGGTGGACATATTTTGCTGTATTTACCAACGAAATATCCGGTTGATCCCTCTGTGGTTGCTACGATCCCTCTTGCTTTGCGAACTACTTTTCTCTCAAGCAGAGATTCTATGAATCTGTTCAGTCTGCTGGGCCACTCTACATTACTGTCAGCCAGCCAGAGATCGCCAAAAAATGGAATAAGCGGCAGCGCAGTTTCCCGTGCAGCAGACATGGCAATCAGATGAAGAGAGTGGTGCGGTCCAAGAGACATTATGGCATGGGGTTTTTCGGTTTCAATAACACTTTTCAAGGCGGGAAGAACGTGATTGCGCCAGGTAATTACTCTATCTGGAATGAGAATGTAGTTATGGGCAATAAAACTTATCAGTTTTTTTACTGGATTCTGTTTTTGCGTTTTGAAGGACTGCGGCGCAACTCCTGTTCTGCCATGGGGGATTCTGATCACTTTTAATCCCTCCGGGAGGTCGGAGAGAAGTGAGGTATCTGTTTTCATTCCCACCGGGTTCTTGACAGTTACAACAATTACCTCCCAGTCATTAGCTGGAAGGTATCTGCACATGTTCAGAACCAGTGGTGTTCCTCCTGAAGAAAGTGGAGGGAAGGTGTAAGTAAGAAGGATCAGTTTTTTCATGTTTTCCTCAATCCGTCGTACAGTTTACTCAGCTTAAGGCTCTGGGGTCTCCAATTGTACCGGTCAAGTGCTGCCTCCCTGCCATTCTCCTTTAGTGTTTTCCGCAATTCAGGATTGCGTGCAAGGGTTTCCACGGCATTGGAGATTGATTCAGGCAAGTCGGGGTCAACTGTAATACCACTGTTCACCTCAGTGAGTACTCTGTTGAGTTCAGGAAAATCACTGGAGATAATAGGAACCCCTGCCATCATGTATTCATAAAGCTTGTTTGGCAGTGAGTAGTAATGGTTCAGGCAGGTGTTTCGGAAAAGAATAAACCCCATATCGGCGTCAACTGTAATATCCGGAAGTTCTTCCGAGGGTACAGGAGGAAGAAATATCACCTTGTCTTTCAACCCCATATCCAAAGACATTTTCTGAAGAGTTCCGTTCCAGGCGTCCATGCCGATCAGGACGAATTTTACGGATGGAGTTTTGCAGAGCTTTGCTGCTTCCAGAAGCTCCTCAAGTCCTCTTTCCGGACACAAAACTCCCTGGTAAAGGGCGATCACCGTGTCAGGAGATGCGTTTATCATAGCTCTCAGTTTACCGGTTGGCGGAAGCTGCACAAGAATCTCAGGAGCATTCTCGATTATCTCAAGGTTCTTCATGAAGGGATACATCTCCTGCATCCTTTCACCCCTCAGGGGAGTAACCGCTATAACTGCATCGGCTTTCTTTATGTACTTTTGCTCTATCTTTTTCAGCCTGATCCTGTTTATGGGATGTGTAGCGATCAGGTAGCGAGAGGATTCCAGCCATAGTTCATGGCTGTCATACACAAGTTTTGCATTTCTCTCAGCAGCTACAGAACCACAGATCTCTAAAGTGTCCAGATCGTTTGCGTGATAAACATCAGCATTTACCTGCCAGGCGGCGTCTCGCAGTTTTCTTTCCCATGGGATGTCCCGCTGAAGATCAGCAATCAATCTTCGCGATTTACTTCGCCTGAGAAACCTGATGATCTTTGCTTTTAAGGAATTGTCAGATGAATCGGAAGCCTGGACAACCTGACTACGGATCTTTTCTTTTGCTTTTGAGATAACAGGTGGTCTCACTATACGGATTCCGTCTCGCTGTTCCTCTTCAGGGCAGCCCTCCTCCGGCATTGCTATAACCGTTACCTGCCACCCGTCTGCTGCAAGAACGGCCATTTCCTTCTTTACCCTGGCGTCATTTGAAAGACGATTCTTCACCACCATACAGACGCTGTCAGTTGACAAATTTCCTCCTTAAGAAATTGTATCTCCGCCCGAACATAATTCTTATCGTGTTCTCTGCGGAGTGTGACTTTTATCGGATGCTTGGCTATACTCCTGTATACTCTTGTTGTAATCAAATAGTTTTATGGAAAGAGATGATTTGAGAATTTCCTTTGTTATGCTGGGACTTAAAGATCACAGTACAGGCGGGTATTACTTCAATCTAAAAATGTCAAAGGCTTTGAGCTCTGCGGGACATGATGTTGATGTGATCCATTTTTCAACCATACCTGAGAAGTTGCAGGGGTCTCGAATTCGCGGGTCTTTTTATGTATTGAACCGGGTGCTGAAATACAAACCTGATCTGCTGGTGGTGAGTAAGAGCTACAGCTTTATGGCACCACTAAGGATCATCCTTCCATTTCTCAGATGCCCGGTACTCTATCTGGTTCATCATCTGGAGTGGCATGACAGAACCGGTGGAACCTCAAGTATTAGAAAAATGATTGTCCGGTGGTTTTTGTCCAGTGGAAGAAAAGTATGGGTCAACAGCAGAAGCACTGCTGCTGATGTTACCTCTCTTGGCATACCGGAGAACAGGCTCCGAGTGATTCCCCCGGGTTTTGACCGGTTCAGCGTTGAGACAGATACCCTCATCAGGAATCTTTCGGTAAACATCCTCTCCGTGGGTACGCTCTGTTCAAGAAAAGACCAGCTTACACTTGTAAGAGCGTGTGCTCTGCTTAAGGACAGAGATTTTCACCTGTTCATTCTTGGAGATGATACAGTAGACAGAGATTACATCGCAGAGGTTCGACAGGAGGCAGATTCACTGGGTGCTAGGGTTACATTTATGGGACATCTTTCTACAGCGGAGCTGTATGGAATGTATAATCAGAGCCATATTCTTGCGAACCTTTCCCATTGGGAGGGGTATGGAATTGCAGTGGCAGAGGCCATGTGGGCAGGGTTACCGGTGATAGCAGTTGATGCCGGTGCTGTTCCGGAACTGGTTACCCACGGAGATAACGGGTTTTTGATAGCTCCCGGGGACGTTAAGAGTTGTACTGAATATTTGAAACTGCTTATAGATAATGGAACTTTGAGAGAAGAAATGTCTAAAAGAGCCCGCGAGAGAGCCCTGGAGCTTTTTTCATGGGATGATACTGGAAGGGAGTTTGTTAATCTTGCAGAAGAAACTTCTGGTTGCTAAATTTGGCGGAACCAGCTTGTCCAGCGAACAAAATCGAGTTACTGCAGCAAATCACTGCAACTCCCTTCTGAAGGAAGCAGAAAAATTGGTTGTTGTTGTTTCCGCCATGGGACGCTCTGGTGATCCATATGCGACTGATACCCTTCTGGACCTGGTGACATCAGATTCAACCAGCCGCGAGAAGGACAGACTGATGATCTGTGT
>JAOZRM010000018.1:9992-22147 GCA_029940175.1 Candidatus Sabulitectum sp.
AGAAGTTATCAGTGCCCTTGTCATGGCTTCAACCCTTCGAGACAATGGAATAGATGCCGAAGCTCTTACCGGCTGGGAAGCTGGAATAGTTACTGACGGAGTGGCAGGTAACGCCCGTGTTGTAAGCATAGATACATCCAGAATTGAAGAGTCCCTGTCCAGCCACAGTGTTGTGGTCATCGCCGGGTTTCAGGGAGTGGCACCGCAGGGTCACTTGAATACACTGGGCAGAGGGGGCACAGATACTTCTGCTGTTGTTCTGGGGGTTGCTCTTGAAGCCGATGAGGTTCTTCTTTACAAGACTGTGGATTCTGTCTTCACTGCAGATCCGGAGAAGGTCCCCCGAGCAAGGGAACTTAGCGTAATTTCTGCAGAAGATCTCAGACAGATGGCATGGCAGGGAGCTAAGATTGTCCATCCCAGAGCTGCAGAAGCAGTTATCGCATCCGATCTGACCTTGAAGGTCAGGTCCTTTCATTCAGGAGAAGTGGTTACCGAAGTTCTGGCCAAACCTCTGGAGGACAGCAGGTACATCGTTGGTGTGGCATCCGGACAGGTTGTTACAGGTTTTACTGTTACCGGTTCCGGCAACCCTGCATCCTTTTTTGCAGGATTGTTCAGAAAAATTGCAGACAGTGGCATATCCATGGACATGTTCAGTGTTTTTAACTGCTCCGCTGCATTTACAGTTCCGGAAGAGTCTACAAATGATGTGGAAAAGCTTCTCGATCTAACGAACCTGCAGTACAGCACTATCGGTCCATGCGTCAAAGTTTCTATTGTTGGTGCTGGTATGCACGGTCTCAGGGGAGTAATGGCAAGGTTCTGCGAGGCACTTGAACGGGTTGATGTCAATCCGCTGCAGACGGTGGATTCACATGCCACAATAAGTGCACTGGTTCTTCTTGACCAGAGGGAAATGGCACTGCAGGAACTACACAGGGAGTTTATTGAATGAATGCTCTTGAAGCCTCAATTCTGGCTGTTGTTCAGGGGCTGACCGAATTTCTTCCGGTTTCCAGCTCAGGGCATCTTGCACTGGCATCAAATCTGCTCAACGTTCCAGAGGGCGGACTGGCCTTTGATATTGTTCTTCATCTGGGAACGCTTGTTGCTGTTTTTGTTTTCTACTGGAAAGATATCACCGCGCTGATCCGTGGTATTTTTCTCAGAGAAAGAAAGAGCCTTCTTCTCGGTCTTACCCTTGTGTCAGGAACGGTTCCAGTAGCTATTGCGGGTTTTCTGCTCGGAGATGTTATTGAAAGCCTCCGCACAAACATGCTCTTTATCTCTGGTGCTCTGGCTTTCACAGGCACAATTCTTTTCTTTTCTGGAAGAATCTCTGTTACAGGAAAGCCGGGCATTTCTTTTAAAAGAGGATTGCTTGTTGGTCTTGCCCAGACTCTTGCCATTCTCCCTGGTGTTTCCCGATCCGGAACCACGATCTGTACCGGTCTTTTCGTGGGATTTTCCAGGGAAGAAGCAGCTAGATTCTCATTTCTTCTTGCTATTCCGGCCATAATGGGAGCTGCAGTCAAGGAACTTCCCTCTGCCTGCTGGAGTATTCCATTCAGCAATATCATTATTGGTTTTTTAGTGTCAGCAGCAGTGGGCTTTGGTGCCCTGGCTCTTCTGGTGAGATTCGTCAAGCAGGGTAAGCTCACCGGTTTTGCCTGGTACTGCTGGACTGTTGCACTGGTTGGTGTTGTTCTTACAGTATGGGGCGTCAAGTGAGATTAAAAAAACGAGAAATAACGTCAAGAGATAAGATCGATGAGTTCATTATGGAATGTTCGGTGGTCAGGCTTGGTATGATCTCCAGGGGAGAGCCCTATGTAGTTCCTCTGAATTTTGTTTACGTTGATGATACTGTCTATTTCCACTGTGCTTCTCAAGGGCGGAAAGCTGAAGCCATGAAAACATCACCTGGTGTATGTATTGAATTTGATGTTATGCATGGAGTGAGTGCAGAGCAGCAGACCGCTTATTACACAAGTGTTATCGCCTGGGGCAAAGCAGTTTTTGTTTCTGATAAACATGCAGTTAAAAATATTCTCAATCTGCTCTGTTTGAAGTACCTGGACAGTTCTCCCGTGATTACCGATGAAATGGCAGATAGAACAAGCATCATCGCAATTAGAATAGACAAAGTAACCGGCAAGGAGAGAACAGGTTGATACTTTTACTTACGTTGTTATCCTCTTGGCCTGTAGAATGGTATAACGAGTACAGCCAGTTGAACTGGGACATGATGGAGCTGGTCTCATCGTCTTATGGTGATTCTGCGGGTGAGCTGGCTGCCCAGGCCATTTCACAGTACGGAAGCGGCACAGGCGACCCGATAGCAACAGCCAGAGAGGCAGTAGCACTTGACAGCACGGACTACCGGGCATGGACAGCACTGGCATTTGTAGCCATGGATCAGGATTCAGCCAGAATGGACAGCCTGTTCTCGACAGCGTTCAATCTTGCAGATGGTACTGATCCCGTTCTTTCAGAGGCGTATAGCTATTGGTTGCTTTCCACGGGAAACAGTTTGGAAGCTGTTTTGTTCTCCAATGCATCTATCAGCGTAGATTCTTCATTTGCGCCGGCATGGCTTACTTTGTCCATGGCGCTTATTGATCAGGATAGAACCAGCGAAGCACTTGTTATTTCGGAAATGGCCATTAACCGTTTACCGGAATGCAATCCCCTTGTTTATCAGCATGGTCGTGTTCTTGAAGAGTTCGGAGATATCAGCGGTGCAATCGCTGTTTACAGAGGTGTCATTCAGCAGAACCCTGACAGGGTTCCTGCCTATGCCGCTCTCGGGCTTCTTCTCGAGAGTGTTAAGCAGAATGGTGAAGCTATCAAGGTCTACAGGGAGGTGCTGCGCATCCGCCCTGAGTACGGCTGGGCATGGGGTCAGCTGGCAGACTGCTTGCTACAGGAGGGCAGACCGGCACTTGCTGACAGTTTTTTTCAGAAGTCTCTTGAGTTTTCTCCGGATAACTCGTGGGTCATGTACCAGCTCGCAAAGCTCAGAGTAGAAACAGATCCTGTTTACTCTATCGAATTGCTTGAACGGGTGGTTATTCTGGATCCTGATTTCTCACACGCATGGCAGGAACTGGCTTTTCTGTACGAGGCCGGCGAGGATTTCGCAGGAGCGGAAACTGCACTGCGTATGTGTGTAGAGCTTGATCCACAACCGTGGCTTTTCGGTGAACTGGGCTGGGTTCTTGAAAACAGAGGAATGTATGACCAGGCTGCAGAGGTTTATGAAACAAGTGTTTCCATTGACTCATTATACCTTTACGGTTGGCAGCGCAGGGGAGCAATCTACACTCTTGACGGTGAAGATCATTCTGCTGCTCTGTGGTACAACCAGGCTCTTCTTGCTCTGGAAGAGGAGGCCCCGTGGATATGGGGTGAACTTGGCAGTATTGCTGTGACTGAATCCTTAATTGATTCTGCTGAGAGCTGTTTCCTTGCAGCACTGGAGCTTGACCCGGAGTATTCTCCAATCTGGCTTGATCTTGCCAGGGTGCAAAAAATTGCCGGTGAACTTGACCTGTCCATGTCATCTCTTGAGAATTACCTGTTTCTCAGTGGAGATTCAGCGGTATTCGCTGCAGAAAGAATTCTGCTCCTTGATCTCCAGGGGGCAGTGACGGATTCTCTTGCTGAAGAAATGCTTACTACATGGCCTGATGCATGGATATCTGCCGGCTGGAGCGCATTCGATAATTCTTACTTCGACCTGGCTCTGGAATTCACCGCCAGGGCACAGGAGCCCCTGCCGGAAACCCCATGGCAACTGATTAATCTTGGAGAACTGTTCGGAGTTCTTGAAAGACCGGCAGATCAAATGACACTCTACCTGCTGGCTTCTGAAATAGAAACCGACGATTTTCATGTGACTGTGCGAATTGCAGATTACTATTACGAGCAGGAGATGAGCAGCGAGGCGATTGAACTGCTTTCAGATGCTTACAAGAAGTATGAATGGGATGAAACCCTGACCACTTCACTGGCAGAAGCCTATCTGTTTGATGATCAGCTGGAGAAAGCAGAAGAGCTTCTTCTTCAGGTTGTTGAGAATAATCCATCTTCCGTGTATGCAATATGCTACCTTGGACTGGTTGAGGAAAATCGCGGCAATCCAGGTGGAGCACTGGACAGGTATCTGGAAGCGTTGCGAATCCAACCGGGATACAGCTATGCTGAAAGCAGGTTGCGACACATCAGCAGTGAAAACTATGATCCTGATTTTCAGCGAAGGAGCGCAGAACTGATTGGCTGGAGTGTCTGGATCGATCTTTCATCAACTGGTGGGAATATCGATGAGCAGTACTACGGCGGCGGAGGAAGTTTCTCTCTGAATTACGGTCAACTGGGCAGCTCCCTGTCACTTGAAGCCAATACCAGATCAGAGATAAAAGATGATAGAGAGATTCGTAAGACCGCTTGGGCTTCTCTTTCTGCTGAACATTTTATTACCGACCATCTTTATGCTGGAGCCAGTTCCAGCTGGGACAGGCAGCCGATAACAGTTCGGCCGTGGCAGGTAAGCTCATATCTTGCAGCAGGGTGGAAGAGCTGGCCAGCCTCATGGATATGGATTGCTCCGGAAACAGGTGCCGGTCTGGTAAACACCAGTTGGAGTACGGAACAGGGAAGAACCGACGAACTGACAGTTTATGTTTCTTTTAGTACATGGGCCTCCAGTTCTGTAACATGGTTGCCTTCTCTGTGGCTTTCCGGAAGCGTTTACATACCGCCGCAGAACACTGATCAACTTGTTGCTGATGCAGTAGGAGAGCTGGAATTTGATCTGCCCGGGCGCATTTCTCTGGTTCTGGGCACCTCTTTGGATTATACCCGTACGCCAGTGGTGGAAAGCTGGGAAAAGCTTGATTCCGAGATTTATGTCAGGTTGAGGTTCTAACCCCTTTCCCTCCTATGTTATTATTGGAAACCATCACAGGAGGTAGCCATGAGTTTGTTTCTTGCTATTCTATTAACTGGTATTCTCCCTGATTTCAATACCGTTTTGCCGGTTCAGTTTCATGCACCAGAAGGATGGACCCTTGACTGCACCAGCCTCGACTCCGCAGGAAGGATCATTGCCGGGTGCAGCAGATGGAACCCGGAGCTCCACGAACATGAGGTTCTGTTGTTTATGGTGGGGGAATCGGTTGATACCGTTATGATTGATGACTAGAGGATAACCAGCCTGATATCAATTTATCCGGATTCACAGGACGGTTACTTTGTAACCTTTCCCTCTGAATTCCGTAGTCACGAAGTCTCCGCTGCCAGGCTGAAAGCAGACGGCTCACTGGATTGGCTTGTAGGTCAATTCGGGGATACGGAACCGGGCTTAAGGGGTTCAATCGCCTTTGCCGAAACCCCCAACGTAGGATATGTGCTGGGAGGTAACCCCTATAACAGTGATGGAAACAAGAGTTTCTATATTGCAGTGATTGGTGAAGACGGCGTTCTCTCCTGGGAGGCTGAAGGTGAATTGTATGCAGAGGTAAATGCAGTTGCAGCCTATCCGCAAGGTCTGATCCTGGCAGGGGATAAGACTGGTTCAGACCAGACTCAGGCATTCGCCCGTTGCTACAGCTATACAGGAGATCTTCTGTGGGAGCATGGCTACGATCTTGGAGGATTCTCTGAATTTGATTGTGTTACTTCGTTAGCTGACGGTTATATCTTTGGTGGTACTCACTGGCCAATGGAAACGCCCCAGTGCGGATTGCTTATTCGTACCGACCTTCTGGGCAACGAGATGTGGAGAAAACTTATACCTCCTGAAGAAGGTTATCAACAGGTATACATCCTTTCAGTTCTCGGGCGAAATAACGGTTCAATCGTTGCAGCAGGACTCTCTGTCCTGGACAATGCTCCACGGAACACCAACGATGCCCTGGCGATTCTTCTTAGCAGTGACGGCGTTGTTAGTGATTACGCTTTCTACGGCAAACCGGAACAGAACCATGAGGAGATCAACCGGATTTTTCAGAATCAGGATAATGCCCTGCGTTTTTATGGACGCTGCTACGGAGATGATTATGACGGCGTATGCCATTTTGGTTTTCCACCTGTAAACCTTGATGATTGAGCAACAGATTTCATTTCTGAATTACGATTTTAATATAACTTGACTCTGAACTCCCAATGCATCAGGAGCGTGATTGACAATAGGCATTGTGCAGTAACGCCTAACTGGCTGGATAGAGAGCAATGGAGAAAATACCGGTGTTCGTCCTGGCGACAGCACAGAATGTCTGTGATCCTGTTTTTTTTGCAAAAAGTAATAAACCTTTACCGGAATGCATCAAATCACTATCTTGTTACTGTTAATTTCTAAACAAGCGGAAAGGGGTATTCTATGAAACAGTTAGTAATGGTCGCTTCTCTGATACTTGTATTCAGCCTTTTATCAGGTTGCGGAGGAGGTAGCTCCAATGCCACCGCTGAAGCAGCTGTTAATTCAGTTATGAAAGCGATTCAGTCCGGCGACAAAGATGCCTTTATGGCTCTAGCTTATACAGGCAATGTTGAAGACATTCTTGATGAAATGGATGAGTACGAAGAGTTCTGGCAGGACATTGAAGAAGAAGAAGGCTTAAGTATTGATGACTGGACAACTCCGGTTGTTATAGAGACTATGCCAGAGGATGAAATAGAAGGTGACATTATTGGCGCCGTACTTATGGAGACTGTTGTTTCACTTTCATTTGAAGATGACCACGAAACAGAAAATATTGAATTTGTTGTTATTCAAACAGCTGAAGGCTGGTTCATTGCTGAAATTGAGGCATAGGTTTAAATAACGATTCTCAATACTCAAAAGGGCTGAGCAGATCATTGCTCAGCCCTTATTAACTTGTTCTGGAAAACGGGCGATGGGTTGTTATTGACGATGGTGTAGTTTTGTTTTGAACATCAGGCAGCCTGAAAGGAAGAAAATCTTAATGTGCAGAAAATTCCTGTTTCTTTGTCTGTTCACGTGCTTTTTTTCAGGCAGTGCAGCATGGGCCCAGTATGCCTGTGATCCCGGAGAATTCCCTGAATTGTCCGACACGCACGAATTGGACATTATTACGACCAAGCCGGTTACCGGCAGGGCCATGGTTCCCGGCATGGAGGTTGTGAGTGCAGGCGGAGCGGCTGCTCTTATGAGTGAACCTTCCTGGGAATCAGATGAGTGCGGAGAGCTGAATACACAGGTATCCAGGCGAATTCTTGGTGTAGCATTGGATGAATCCGGTGATATATGGTACATGCTGAGAGGTAACGAGGAGGCTTCCCGGAGAGTCTGGTGCAGAGGTAACTTGCTTATGCCGGACCCGAATCGAGCAAATGATGTATCCTTCCTGGTCTGGCAGGCTTCCGAATCTGTTTCGAATGGTCAGATGAGCAAGGCATACAGGATCATAGAAAACACTGATGGAATTGGTATTATCTCTGAAGAGGGCGATGAGGTGTTGATTCTTACTTACAATCCATTTGATCCTGTAACAAGTGATCCTGAAGAGATGTACTGGCAGCAGGATTGCATTTTTCTGTTTGCAGGAACACAGGGTTTCAGTTCTGAGGTTGTTATCAACGAGGCCTGTGTTCACGAACTCAGCCCATCCGGAAAGTACTTTGCCGTGGGGGCTGATGGAACCGGAGTGTCCAGGGGTCCCGTGTATGTGGTAGATACTGAAACCTGTGTGAAGTACCGATATGATATTCCAGGAGCAAGCGTTGGAGCCACCTTTAACTGGTTTGGTGACGACTTTCTTTTAATCCAGAGCGTTGGTCCCCGCCCTGTGATCGAGAACTGGTCTTTAGGGAATCAACCCTGGATAAACCATTCATATATGACTGAGTCAGAGGGATCACCACGGAATGTTGTTCTTATCCACGGGAACAAGGCCTGGATGATCCTGCCGGAAGACAGATGCTACAACTATCGGATGAGCAATGACTACGGTGCTTACGAGAATGGCATTTATTTTCATGTGACGGCATCGCCCAATGTAATTCCTTCTCTGGCGGGAATTGAATCATTCAGCGATTTTTCCCGGTGGATTGATTCAATGGGTGGTCATAGTGTGGCTTTTCCGCAGTTTGAGTTTCGTATTGATGTTGATACCCGGAACATGAGTGTGTCCTGTTCCAGGGAACACTCTCTGCCCGAATGAAATTCTACTGGACAGCCACTTTGACTGAATTCACATTTCCTTTCGATGCTCAGCCTGCAGGTTCTGAAGTATGCGATATGTGTAACGGCACAGGTGAAGTAGAGTGCACAATTTGCTGAGCCTTGCATGAGCACTGGAGGTAATACATCTTCGAGACTCATCGATTTGAGAGAGATAAATTCAATGCTATTTATCTAAAACAGCTTTTTCTCTGACAGAGAAAGATATTATAGTATTCCTGATTATATCACTAAAGGAGTTAAGCCAATGAGCAAAACTGAAGTTAGTTCGAGGGTTTCTGCAGTTACTGTATACCGGGACAGAGCAATGATTACCAGAGAAGCAAAACTTACATTGAAACCCGGAGAACATTCGATAGTTTTTTCCGGTCTTCCAGCCAATCTTGATAAAAACAGCCTTCAGGTTGGAAGTAGTGAAGATGCAGTTCTCGGAGCATGCATGTTTGAAACAGAATTCTTCACCGAGGATGTAAACGAACAGGCTTCTTTGCTTCTTAAAAAGCAGCAGGATCTCACCGATCAACTTTTAGTTCTGGAGTTGCAGCTTCATCGTCTTGATGGTGAAAAAGCTTTCATCGAGAAGATTGCAAACTGTGTAACAAGCCCGCAACGGCTGGATAAGGAGTCCGGTTCAAAGGGAAGTTCCTCCCCAGACTACCTTAACGTCTCTCTGTGGGAAAACCTTACAGGTTTCTACAGAAATAGGCACTCTTCAGTTGATTCTGAGAAACTCGAGTCAAATAGACAGATTCGGACAATACAGAAGGAATTGGAAAAACTCTCTGCAGAGCTAAAGAAACTGGGACACAGGAAATCACGCTCACGTGATATTGTAAGGGTAAACATAGAAAAACAAACTGAAGGAGAGATTGTCCTGAATCTATCCTATGCAGTACCGGGACCATCCTGGAAGCCGGTGTACAATCTCAGGTTTTCCAGCGAATCGGACAGACTTCTTTTCGAATATGACGCCATGGTCTCACAGGCCACCGGTGAAAACTGGGATAACATTGATCTGAAACTTTCAACAGCGAGAACAAGTACTTCTGGAACTCTTCCCGAGCTTGATCCCTGGCGCATCAATTTCCTTCGCCCTCCTGCCCCGGCTTCGCTCAGGTCAAACATGCCGAAAAGAAAGTTGGCCAGACCAAAAGATGAACTGCTGGGTATGGCAGCTCCAATGGCAGAACCAGAAGAAGAACTTGTGGCAGCAGCAATCCGGGAAGCCTCTGTTGAACAAGCTGGAGCTTCAGTTCTTTTCCGAGTCAGCGGAGCAGCGGGTATTGCAGGAAACAACAATGAAACACGCGTTGGCATTTCCAGAATGGAGTTTCCTGCAGAATACTTCTATCGATCTGTTCCCAAGCTGAGCCAATTTGCTTACAGAACAGCAAGATTTACCAACAGCTCCGACTTCCCCATTCTTCCCGGACGTGCAAACATCTACCATGACGGATCTATGATTTCAAACTCTGCTTTTAAGCTGATAATGCCTGAACAGAAAAGCGATGTATCCCTTGGTGTAGATGAGGGATTAAAAGTGGAATACAGATTCCTGAAAAAGTTCAGAAAGAACGAGGGACTCATTAACAAACGTACAAGTATGCAGTTCATGTACTGCATAAATATCGAGAACAACACAAACAGTGAAGTTGATCTCGAAGTGTTTGATCAGTTCCCAATTAGCCAGGATAAAGAGATTGAAGTAAAACTCATCCTCCCGGAAACAGGCCGAAATGATGAACAGGTAAGCTTGGATGATGAATCTAAAATCACCTGGAACCTGAGCCTTGCTTCCGGCGAAAAGTTGGAGCTTCCACTGACCTATATGGTGGAATATCCTGTGGACAGGCTTCTTACGGGACTGTAGAAGAAAAACGTTGGAGAGCAATGAACAGTGATGATGATTTTTTAATCAATCATGCTGATCTTCCTGTAAGCGTGTTTTCTGACCATGCCTTAGCCCAGTACACAGTTTGTAGAGTAGAGTCCGTGATAGTGGTGTACGAAGGTCATGAGAAAATGTATTGCCCTGTAAAAATATCACAACATCCTATCGAACGAAGCTTTACAGCACAACCACCTTGACTGAATTCACAGCTTCTCTGATCGTTGAGGTTACGATCAGTATCCCTGCGGGAACATTCCCCAGGTGGAACTGTCTTGTTTCATTCTGAGCCATCGAAGCTTCTGCAGTCCATACTGTTCTTCCCGACAGATCAAAAGCACTGAGGGAAACTGCTCCAGCTTCCAGACAGGTTACTTTAACCGATGGTGAGGGTGAGGGGGAATCAACTGCACTGAGAATGTGTTCGTCTGTTACCGGATCAATACCCGATGGATCGAAACCGATCACTTTTATCTTGTTGTCTCCAGTGCACACCACGAAGAGTCTTTCACCGTCAGGATGAACGGCTATTTCTGAGGGACCTCCAGAAAGTGTAATCTCTCCCTTTTCTGTCAGGTCGTCTGTTCCGAACACTGTGATGGAATTCTGATCGGGACACACTCCATAGAGGTAGGGCAGGAAGGGAAGGGCAGCCATTTTGTCCGGCACATCTCCAGTGCATGATATTGTTCCCTCTATAGTTGTTGATGTTGTGTTCATCGCACCTATGAGATTCCAGGATTGACATGCCAGGAACAATCTGTCTCCGTTGCCTGATACTGCACAACTGTAACTATCCATTCCGCTGGTGATTCGGGTAAGGTTTCCAGTTGAAGTGTTTATTACCGCTTCTTCCGGGCTTCCATTGTCTGAAGCGAAAATCAGACCCCCGTCAGGAGTGATGGCTAGAGATTTGATCTCTGCTCCTGCCCAGAATGTTTCCTCGATAGTCTGGTTCTCTGTGTCGATTACTGTGATCATACCATTGTTGTGGGAAAGGTATATCTGCTCTCCAGCTGGATACAGAACCATGTCGGTGGGAGAAGGCTGAATGGCAAAAGTATCTTCCACAGCTAGAGTTGTTGTGTTAACTATGTGAACCAGATCGTTTTCGCTGTCAGCTACGTAGAGGTATTCACCACTTGAATCGCACTGAAGGGTCACAGGCTCCCCATCTATTGACACAAGACCCGCCAGAGAGAAATCAGAGTAGCCATTTACATTGATCGCAGTTGCGAATCCGAACCCCACAGCGGCATATGCCCTGGTGCCATCTAGTGAGATACATACGTCCATGGGATTCTGACCCACAGAAATTGAACCAAGAATAGTTTCAGGGAATTGTGCTGATGCACAGATCACCACTGTTAATAAAATGGCAGAAAATTTCATTCTATCCTCCGTTGATTTATCTGCGCAACAGTTCTGTTACAGGCGTTCCCAGTATTTTCTTAAAAAAGAACCAGGCGGAAACAGTTGAGGTCACAAGAACAAGACCCAGTCCGGCAGAGAGCCAGCCCACAGGGAAAACAGCCAGTGAGTTCACTGCCATTTTCAGTACCGGGAGCAGGTTCAGGAGAGTTGAACTGACAAGGAACGATAGCCCGCACCCCATAAGACCCCCCAGCAGAGTACTGATCAGAGACATCAGGAATATCTGGAAGGCAAAGATGTAAACCAGCCTCTCTCTCCTGGTTCCCAGGGCCACCAGAACACCAAGGGCGTAAGATCTGTTCTTCAGATCTGCAACAAGGGTGTGAATGGCACTGGCAACAGCTGAAAAAAGAATTGCCGCTGCAAGGGCTCCAAGAGCTGCTGTTACCACTCCGACAAGTATCTCCGCTTTTTGAGCGATTCCCCGGCGGGTTTCCGCAGAAAGCCCTAACTCCTCTGCGTAACGGACGATTTCCGGCACATCTTCTGCTTCGTGAGCTGTGACCATCAGAGCGCTGTATGTGTGGCTGTCATCTGGAAGATAGAGAGCATTTACTTCCTCTACAAACTCGATTGGAACTGCAAGGGCGAAAAGTGCAACATTTCTGGATGTTCCAACTATCT
>JAOZRM010000345.1 GCA_029940175.1 Candidatus Sabulitectum sp.
GAAACCAACGGAACTCTTCAGCCTGAAGGGTTGTGGGAAGCATTTGCAGAGAAGAAGCCTTTTCATGTTTCCGTAAGCCTGGACAACGCCGAAGCCCGGCTGCATGACGAGTTCAGGGGGCAGACCGGTGCCTGGGAAAAGACTGTAGAATTCGCAGAGAAGCTTGTTAAGAACCAAATACGGAATCAGATAATTATGTCTGTTTCCACTGTTGAGCGACAGCCGGTTGAGGACATGATCAAGCTTGTTCGAAAAACCGGTGTCGATACCCTGAAGATCAACTTCATTACACCTTCAGGACGGGGCAGGACTGATAACTTCTTTGACAAGAACCCAATCGAGGATATTATTGAATTTTTCACATGGATAGACAAAGAAACCCCGCAGGGGGTGATTCCGTCTGTTCCAGCAGCTCTTCTCCCTGTGAACCGGCTGAAGAACCATGGGTACTGCCCTGTAAGAAATCTTATGGGGGTTCTTCCAGACGGTACTTTCTCCCTATGTGGTGTTGCCTTTTCCAGGAAGGAAATGGCCTGGGGCAGGTTTCCAGCCACTTCGGTTCATGAGGCCTGGGTAAATTCTCCGGTTTACAAAATGATAAGGTCTTCTCTGCCTGACGGCCTTGAAGGTATCTGCCACAGTTGCATGCATAGAGACTCTTGTATTGGAAGATGTGTGGTTAACAACATGGAAACAGGCGGGTCAGTTACCAGCCCTGATATACTCTGCCAGCGTGCGTACGAGGCAGGTCTTTTCCCGGAAACAAGGCTGCTTGACAGATGATGGATCGATTTATTCTTCGAGCTCAACTCAGGGCAGTACTGCCTGCGGGTGTTGTTCTTCATGCATCATCTGTGGCTGAGAATGATTCCGCTTCCATTTTCCTGGCAATGTCTGGTGGGGGTAAATCAACCATTATGAGTCAGCTCACCGGGGAGAGGTACGGTGCTATAGCAGACGACAGTGTGGTTATCGCCAAGGGAACCGATGGCGTTATAAGATGCCTGCCCTGCGGTTCAATGAAGCAGAACATGGGCACTGAAAGAATCGATGGTGCTGTTCTCGAGACTATTTATTTTGTGGAAAAGGGCTCACCGGGCTTCAGATACAGAATATCTCCGGAGTATGCCTTCTACCGTGCGGTGAAGCTTTCATCAATCATGGCTTTCGGGAGCATCCTGCCTAAGGAACAGAAACAAGCAGTTACATTCCTGAAAGAGCTTTTCAAGCTGTTTCCAGCCTACATCATAAGGTACGGACTTCAGGAAGATCCGGGAGTTTTTCTCCAGTGAAAAATGTTCCGCATGAAGGTCGCGGCTGGGTAAAGGGTCTTTCGATGTGGCCGAATCTTGTTCCCGGTGATATTCTAAAAGCGGAGGACATTCCTGTAGTAGAGCTCAAAGCAGGAATGATCGCTGTATTCTCTAAAGCAGACAAAGAACTTCTTATCGTTCACAGGGTGCTGAGTACTAGAAAGACCAGGAATGAATTCATTGTTGAATCCGGTGGAGACAGATCAGGACCGGATGAAGAAGAATGGCATTTCTCCACTTCGGATAGAATAAAAAAAGTTACCTCTGTTCTGAGACGGGGCAATTATCGCAGAGTTGGTGACATATCAGTACCTGCAGTGTTATCTCCACCTCTGGTGGTAAGGCTGCACTGTGGAATTGTAAGAAGACTGTTCTGGTAAGAGTATTCGTGAAAATGGAACATTTCAAAATGGAACATTTCAAAATGGAACATTTCAAAATGGAACATTTCAAAATGGAAC
>JAOZRM010000346.1 GCA_029940175.1 Candidatus Sabulitectum sp.
GATTCCTTCTGGACATTTACCTTCTTCTGGAGGTTCGCATCGATGAATGGGCCTTTCTTCAGTGAACGGGCCATATCTACTTCCTCCTCTTACCGGTTGGTCTGCGTCTTGATATCATTTTATCAGACTGCTTCTTGGTCTTACGGGTACGAAGCCCTTTAGCAAGCTGTCCCCATGGTGAACACGGATGGCGTCCTCCACTGGTTTTACCCTCTCCTCCACCCATTGGGTGATCAACAGGGTTCATAGCTACACCGCGTACGTGAGGTCTGCGGCCGCGCCAGCGACTTGCTCCGGCTTTTCCCGGCACAACCAGGTTGTGCTCCATGTTTCCTACTGTACCGATTGTGGCTGCGCAATTCACCGGTATTCTGCGCATTTCTCTTGAGGGCAGCTTCAACATGGCATAATTGCCTTCACGAGCCATAAGCTGAACAGCAGTTCCGGCACTTCTGGCCATCTGGCCACCCTTACCGGGTTTAAGTTCAACATTATGGATCATTGTACCAAGTGGAATTTTACTCATTGGAAGGTGGTTACCAACCTCAGGAGCTGCTTCCGGTCCGGACATGATCCTGGAATCAACACCGAGACCCATTGGTGCAAGAATGTAACGTTTCTCTCCATCAGCATAAACCACAAGAGCAATCCTTGCTGAACGATTTGGATCGTATTCAATTGTAGCAACTCTTCCGGGAATACCGATCTTGTTGCGCTTGAAATCGATTGTACGATACATCTTCTTGTGACCACCGCCACGATGTCTGGCAGTAATACGCCCGTTGCTGTTCCTGCCAGCATTCTTCTTGAGAGGAGTCATTAATGACTTCTCTCCATGATCTCTAGTGATCTCTGCGAAATCAGGAGAAACCTTGAATCTGGTACCGGGAGTCATGGGTTTCCATCTTTTAAGTCCCATGGATTACACCCCCTCAAAGAAGTCAACAGAGTCACCCTCAGCGAGAGTAACAATAGCCTTTTTCCAGGCGGATCTGCGACCTAAGTTCCGGCCAAGTCTCTTGACTTTGCCATCCATATTGATTGTGTGAACCTTCAAAACCTTAACTTCAAAGATCTTTTCAATTGCATTAGCGATCTGAGGCTTAGTAGCACTGGGGATCACTTTGAAGCTGTACTTGTTGTACAACTCACGGGCAATTGTTGACTTTTCAGTTACGATCGGTTCAAGAATAATTTGACGTGGGTCCATTAGTTCACCCTCGCCTTCAGTAATTCCAGAGCGTTCTCAGCCACCAGTATTACCTCTGAATTTACCAGGGTAGTAACTGGAACATGGCTCGCTGCCACTGCAAAGACTCCTGGAATGTTACCGGCGGCCCTGGCAACCATATTGTCACCGTTGGTAAGAATCACAGTTTTCTTTCCTGCGAGTCCGTTTCCGCCCAGCATTTCTCTTACTTCACTTGTTTTCCCTCCAACTGACAGATCACGAATGACTCTGAGATTGCCCTCAGAAAGTCTCTCGCTAAGAATACCGGCGAGAGCCTTGCGGCGAACCTTGCGGTTGATCTTTAAGTTGTAGGATCGGACCTTGGGACCGTGGGCAACACCACCACTGCGCCAGATAGGGCTCTTGAAAGAGCCGGCACGGGCATGGCCTGTACCCTTCTGTCTCCATGGTTTTCTACCACTACCTTTAACTTCTGCTCTGGTAAGCGCACTGGCATTACCCTGACGCTTGTTGCTCTGCTCGGCCCGAACAACTTCCCAGAGAACATGTGTTGAAACACCCATTGCAAAGACTTCGTCG
>JAOZRM010000175.1 GCA_029940175.1 Candidatus Sabulitectum sp.
CACCAGACATCCACCGGTTTCAAACCACATGTCAACCGCATCCCCGGGAGGTCTCTTAACCCGATCATCAGGATAATGAATTCTTTTCCAGGCATTCAACGGGTTAACTCTGCGTTTCCAGCTGCTCATCCAGTTCCAGACCTCTATGCCGCTCACAGGATGATTTACTCCAAATCCCCATGGGTATTCTCCATAAGTGGGGATAAACGGTCTGACCTCCACCGGATGGGCAATTATTGCAACACCATTCATTGACAGAACGTTATCAAGCTGATTTAGAATGTGTCCAACCGGCTTGATGTTATCCACCCCGTACACCAGAAGATGGCTTTTGCGATCAGTGTGCTGCAACTCGGTGCCCACAATTGTCATGAGACCCTCTGTTACTCTGCCGTGCCAGCCCTCTTCCATAAGGGAGAGGTTTCTGTGGTCATTAAAGGCAATGTAATCAAGACCGGCTTCAACACCGGATCTGACTATATCCTCCGGCTCACCATATCCGTCTGATCTGGTGGAATGGACATGAAGAACCCCTGTGGCTGAGTGCTCCTCAAATACCACAGGGGTTTTAACTTTCAAAGCGATCTATCCTCTGCGCTTCTTTATCTCTTTCACAAGAGCAGGAATAATCTCGAACAAGTCTCCCACAAAACCCTCTGTGCAAAACTCGAAGATATTTGCGTCCCTGTCCTTATTCACAGCGAATATGACATCTGAAGACTGCATTCCAACTCTGTGCTGAACAGCGCCGGAAATACCCACAGCAATATATGTTGTTGGCTGTACAGTTTTTCCTGTTTGACCAACCTGCCGTGGATACTCGATCCAGCCGTTATCAACAGCAGCACGACTGGCACCCACTGTTCCGCCTAGAAGATGGGCAAGGTCATGAAGAAGATCAAAGTTCTCGGGATCTTTCATCCCGCGTCCACCTGAAATTACGATCTCGGCTTCGGTAATATCAACTTCATCTCCTGCAGTAGGGATAAACTCAAGAACTTTTGATCTGTTCTTTATCATCTCAGCAGTAACTTCCAGATTAACGATCTTTCCTGTTCTGTCTGGTTCAGGGTCCATTGGTTTCATAACACCAGGACGAACAGTAGACATCTGCGGTCGTGTCCGGTCACAGACAATGGTTGCCATGATGTTGCCGCCGAACGCTGGTCTTGTCTGCATGAGCATTCCACTGTCTGGATCTATACTGAGTTCAGTACAGTCTGCGGTGAGACCGGTATCCAGGCTTTTAGAAACTCGTGGCATCACATCTCGACCGGTTGTAGTGGCTGCAGCAAGAACTATCTCGGGCATATCTTCATTGATAACATGGGTAAGAACACTGTTCCACGGTTCAGTTGAAAAATGTTGAAAACTCTCGTGAACAGCCATTATCACTCTGTCTGCTCCGGCTGGTATCAATTTCTCTGCAGCATCAGAAGGATCGTCTGTAATAACCAGAACAGAAACTTCCTTCTCTCCTGCGGAAAGCTTTCTGGCCTCTCCAAGGAGTTCAAAGGTGCTTCGATCCGGTGATCCGTTTCTCATTTCACACAGAACGAGAATACCAGAGTACCTGGCAAGTTCCTCTTTGTTCCCGCCAAATGAATGATGAACAGCAAGAGATTCGAAAGGACAGGAGTCAACGCAGATACTGCACAGTGTGCAATCTTCAGAAACTACGGCCTTCCTGGAATCGTTTATAGAAAGTGCAAGAACCGGGCATGTTTTCACGCAGATACCGCATCCTGTACAACTATCCTTTATTTCAAGAAATCCACTCATGCTAAGCCTCACTTCCTTCTCCGAGGAGCAGGTCAGCAAGTTTAGCAACAAGCTCTTCCGTGCTGCCCTCATGGATCTGACCGCCGGTACGGGGTTCAGGGGTGGCTGTTACAACAACCTTTGTAGGTGAACCGTTAAGTCCGGTCTCGTCCTCCGTCAGGGCAAGATCCGCAAGACCCCATACAGGGATCTGAGCTTTTCTCGATTTCATTTTCCCTCTGAGTGAAGGTACCCTTGGTACATTGGCATCCTTGAGAATTGTCAGTACCACAGGAAGTTCAGCCTGAACCACCTGAGTTCCCGTTTCCACATATCTTTCGGCTGTTATTGAATCCTTGTTCAGTTCTCTAACCTTGCCTATGAATGTGATCTGTGGCCAGTCCAGTGAAGCGGCAACGCTTGGGCCCGTCTGAGCTGTATCTCCATCAATAGCCTGTTTCCCGAAGAAAACAGCATCAACGTCGCCAAGCTCTTTTACAGCAGCAGCAAGAGTATGACTGGTTGCCCATGTATCTGCCCCTGCAAAGGCTCTGTCACTGATAAGAATGGCATCATCTGCCCCCATGGAAATTGCTTCCCGCAGCACCGATTCCGCCTGAGGGGGACCCATTGTAATAACCGTGACCACTCCTCCAAGCTCATCACGCCACTTCATGGCTTCCTCAAGAGCATAGGTGTCGAAGGGATTCATTATTGAAGGCACACCGTCGCGTATTAGAGTTCCCCTTTCCGGGTCTATCCTCACCTCTGCGGTATCAGGTACCTGCTTTACTGCAACAACGAACTTCATCGAGCCCTACTTTCTCTTAGCTTCTTTGATCATGGCTTTGGCAATCACACTTCTCTGGATCTGGTTTGTGCCCTCGTAGATCTGTGTGATCTTCGCATCACGCATCATTTTCTCCACCGGGTACTCTTTCATGTAACCGTAGCCACCAAGGATCTGAACAGCATCAACTGTTACTTTCATGGCCACATCACTCGCAAATACCTTTGCCATTGCAGATACCTTGTTAAAATTCTTTGAACCGCTGTCAATCAGACCTGCAGCGGCAAATGTCAGAGCACGCGCTGCTTCGATCTGAGTTCCCATATCTGCAAGCATGAATTGGAGACCCTGGAAAGAGTTTATCTTCACACCAAACTGCTTTCTCTGCTCGGCGTACTTAAGTGCTTCGTCAAGAGCGCCCTGGGCGATCCCAACGGCCTGAGCAGCAACTCCCGGTCTGGAATTATCAAGGGTCTTCATGGCAACCATGAATCCGAATCCCTCGCGTGAGATCAGGTTCTCTGCAGGAATTCGACAATCCTCGAAGATCAATTCGCGGGTTGCAGAAGCCCTTATGCCCATTTTATCTTCTTTTTTACCGTAACTGAATCCAGGAGTACCCTCTTCGACGATGAAAGCACTTGCTCCGCGTGCTCCGCGCTCGGGGTCAGTGAGTGCAATAACAGTATATATCTGGGCTTCTCCGCCGTTTGTTATCCACTGCTTTGTTCCATTAAGAATGTAGTGATCTCCGTCTTTGATAGCACGGGTCTTTACACCACCTGCATCACTTCCAGCTTCTGACTCGGTGAGAGCAAAGGCGCACAGTTTCTCTCCGGAAGCCAGTTGAGGAAGGTATTTCTTTTTCTGCTCTTCTGATCCCATAAGAAGTATGGGCATTGCTCCCAGAGCGTTAGCAGCATAAGAAACTGCAACTCCTCCGCAATAGCGGCTGAGCTCCTCTGTGGCCACAGCTAGAGCCATGCTGCCCATTCCGGTTCCACCGTATTCCTCTGGAATGTAAATGGTGAATAAATCGCTTTGAGCAATAACATCCATGATTTCTCTGGGGAATTTGTTTTCCTCGTCAAGTTCAGCTCTGATGGGGAGAATGTGTTTCTCGCCTATTTCTATACAAATCTCCTTGATAGCCAGTAAATCCTCATTCAGCATAAAATCCATTAAGATCCTCCCCTTCGAGCGCCTGAAGTGCTGCTGATGCAGCCATCTCCTGTGATATCTTTTTGCTTGTTGCCCGGCCGGTGCCAAGCACAAAACCTTTAATTATTACACTAATATCGAAAACCGGTGCGTGTGAAGGCCCGGCTGTTAAATCCGTTCTGTATTCAGGCAGAGGTATTTTCCTGGCCTGACAGTACTCCTGCAGAAGGGTTTTGGGGTCTCCCTTACAGGACGCTTTCTCATGAGTCATCAGGGTATCTTTTACAAAATGTAGAACCTTTTCAAATCCTGAATCCACAAACAACGCACCAGCTATTGCTTCATAAGCGTCAGCGGCAACAGAATCCGATATTTCACGTCCTCCAAAATCAGGACCTGTTACAATACACTCCCGCAAATTCAACCTGTCCGCACACCGTGCAAGGGTGGACTTCCTCACAAGGTCAATCTTCATCCTGGTAAGCTCACCTTCAGTGGCTTCTGGATTATCTTCCACCAGACTCCAGCGAACAGCAAGCTCAATCACAGCATCACCAAGAAACTCAAACCGTTCGTTATTCTCAAGACAAGAAGATGACCTGTGAGTAACAGCGATATGTAACAGACCGGGGCGACTAAAAAGCCGCTCCAGACAATCTATACTTTCAGGCTTCAGCTATCGCCTTTGTATTTCCGCAGAGCAATACACACATTGTGCCCCCCGAAACCAAGAGAATTGCTTAAAGCACACTGTATATCAGCTTTTCTTGCAGTTCCCGGCACATAATCAAGATCGCATCCCTCGCCAGGACTTTCGTGTGTGGCGGTAGGTGGTACGACTCCGTTTTTTAAAGCAAGGGCGGTGAGCATGATCTCCATGCCACCTGTGGCACCAAGCATGTGACCGTGAACAGACTTTGTGCTGGAAACAAGAACCCTGTCTGCCTGAGCTCCAAGTGCGGCTCTGATCGCAGCAGTTTCATTGATATCGTTCAGGTTCGTGGAGGTTCCGTGGGCGTTGACATAATCAACATCCTCAGGGTTCATACCTGCATCTTGCATGGCCATTTTCATGGCTCTTGCACAACCCTCTCCACCGGGAGCAGGAGCAGTAATGTGGTGTGCATCACATGACATACCAACACCGGCTACCTCTGCGATAATGTGAGCCCCTCTTGCAATGGCATGCTCAAGTTCCTCAAGAACAAGAATACAGGCTCCCTCTGCAATAACAAATCCGGATCTGTCTTTATCAAATGGTCTTGAGGCCTTTTCCGGTTCATCATTGAATGTGGTACAGAGCGCTTTCATGGAACAGAAACCACCAATACTCATCATGGTAAGTGGTGCTTCACTTCCACCTGTAACCATAACGTCGGCTCTTCCAAGACGTATGGCATCAACAGAAGAAGCAATTGCATGGGAACTGGAAGCACATGCTGTAACTGTGGCGAAATTTGGACCTTTGGCATTCAAGTCAATGGCAACCTGGCCTGCTGCCATGTTGCTTATCATCATGGGAACAAACATAGAGCTGATTCTTCTGGGGCCTCTGTCCAATGCTATGGCATGCTGATTCTCAAATGTTTCCATACCGCCAACACCGGAACCGATCACAACACCAACACGCTCAGGATCAGCAGATTCCTCATCCAGGCCAGAGTCTGCCCAAGCCTGCTCTGCAGCGGCCATAGCCAGTTGAGTATATCTGTCGTTCCTTCTGGCGTTTTTAGGGCCAAGCAGCTCAGAGGGATCAAAATCCCTGACCTCTCCAGCAACCTGACTGGTAAACAGTTCCGGGTCAATCCTGGATAATTTTCTTACACCACTTTTTCCAGCAACGGCGTTCTCCCAGGCCTCTGATGTCGTATTTCCGATGGGGCTGAAAACACCCAGACCGGTTATTACTACCCGTTTGTCAGACACGGAATTCCTCCAGGTACTTTAATCCGGCAAATCGCCGCACCCCTCCGGCTGCGGCGATTCACCGGCGATTCTATAAATTCTTTCCTAAGCCTCGATACCCTTGGTCTTAAGAAATGAAACAACTGAGCCAACAGTCTGAAGAGTGTTACCCTCTTCATCTGATATCTTGAGATTGAAGGTATCTTCAAGGTCCATCATAAGATCGACCATATCGAGAGAGTCTGCGCCAAGATCGTCCTTAAGGTTAGCTGAGTCTGTGACTTCCTCGGGCTTAACATTTAAACGACTAACAATAATTTCAGCGATACGGTTTTCAAGAGACATATTTTTTCCTTTCTCAGGTGGTAAGACCGCCATCAACGGGCAGTACAATACCGGTAATATACTTGGCTGAAGGGCTCATGAGAAATGCAACCGCTTCAGCAATTTCAACAGGTAATCCCAGTCTGGCCGCAGGAATCCTTGAAAGGTAATCCTTACGAACATCTTCAGGCAAATTCTCTGTCATCTCGGTTTCAATAAATCCAGGTGCTACAACGTTAACCGTAATACCTCTTCCGGCCAATTCTCTCATGAGAGATTTTGACATACCAATAAGTCCTGCTTTGCTTGCAGCATAGTTTGTTTGCCCGGCAGCACCAACAAGCCCAACCACTGACGATATACTTACAATACTGCCTTCTCTTGCCCGAATAAGTGATCTCATAAAGGCCTGTGAAACCTTCCAGGCTCCTGTAAGATTCACATCCAGAACCAGATTCCACTGATCTTCGCTCATGCGCATCATCAAAGTGTCACGAGTTACACCAGCGTTATTAACGAG
>JAOZRM010000176.1 GCA_029940175.1 Candidatus Sabulitectum sp.
AACTTCACTGATGGAATTCCTGTAAGGATCGGCATTGTAATCCAGTACAACTCCACTTGAACCCAGGCTCTCCAGATAGGCTATCACATAGAGTTCCTCGTCAATAATTTCTTCTGCTGTTTTCTCTACTCTTTCAACATCCTTTTCCACCTCAAAGAACAACTCTCCATCGGGTCTGTAGCCCTGCACAAGATAGATTTCACTGGTTAACTCAGCGATGTAAACATTGCCGGATCTGTCTGCGGTAAACACACGCCCCATAATGCTGTTCTGTAAAAGAGCAGTTAAATTGTTTGGATCGAACGGAAATTCATACTCCCAGTACTTTACAACGGGCTCTTCGCCTTCCTCGTACCTTCCAATGAAGGTAGTGCAAGTAAGGTCTCCACTTTCATTGGGAAGCACTTCAAGTCTCATGGCCGCATAAGCATTTCCATCTGCACCGATTGTGTTCATTGGAGGGTTATTAAAGAAAGGAGTGACAATTCCAAGCCATTCACCTTCCGTGGTAAAGGCATGCATACCTCCGCTGTAAGGCGTTTCAACAAACACTCTTCCATCACCCACTACAGTCATTGACATGGGGTTGAGAAGTTCTCCCGGACCACTGCCTTCATTGGATATCTGTCTCAGGAATTCTCCTTGAGGAGAATAGACCCGAACACAGCAGGCGGAACGATCAAGAACAAGAATATTACCGTCAAGGTCATGATCTATGGCCTGCACGGCTCCCAGCACATAGTTGCTGTCACCCAGTTCAACTCCGATGGTACCGGTAATACTCATTTCAATTGTCTGCTCTACAGAGTCGCTGATCTCTTCCGGCGCTTCGCTAAATTCCTCATATCCGCATCCAGCCAGAATCATCAGGGAAAGTACAACAGGAACACTCATTATTTTGATCATCTGTTCTCCTTTGCTAGACCACTCAAAAACAAGACGCTCCCAAGGCCTCAACTGTTACAACTATAGTACAGCAATCAAAAATGTAAAGCGATTCAGAAATTAGTTAACAGAATTTGTGTATTTTTGTGAATTCAGTTATCTTTTTGAATCAAATCTACTGGGAGGAGAACAGTGTCACAAAACTGCATCCAGGTGAAAGATCTTTCAAAAGCCTACTCAGATATCACTGCTGTGAATAACATCAGCTTTGAAGTGCGTACCGGGGAAATACTTGGAATTCTCGGGCCGAATGGTTCCGGCAAGACCACAACTCTCAAATCCATCCTTGGGCTGATCGAATTCGACAAGGGCTCAGTTGAGGTGAACGGGCTGTCCATCAGAAAAAACAGAAATGAGATTCTGACCAACGTCGGTGCAATTCTCGAAGGTGCAAGAAATATCTACTGGCATCTCACTCCCATGGAAAACCTTACTTACTTTGCAGGCATAAGAGGTATCCCCAAAAAAATCATTGCAGATAGAGCGCAGTATCTTCTTGAAAGTCTTGAGCTTACTGATGTAGCAAACAAGGAGATAAGACAGTTTTCCGCAGGAATGAAGCAGAAGTGCGCCCTTGCCTGTGCCTTCATACATGACCCATCGATTCTTCTTCTGGATGAACCCACTCTGGGACTGGACGTGGAGATCACAAGAACCATCATGAACTGGCTTGTTGAAGTGGTTGAAAAAGAGGGGAAAACAATCCTCATCACATCCCACAACATGGATTTTGTTGAATCCATCTGTGAGAGAATTCTCATCATTCGCAAAGGTGAAATAATCTCCCACGAAACTGTAAAATCCTTAAAGGAGAAGTTTGCCAGAAAACATTTCCTCATTGATCTCCAGAGTGAACCTCATGAAACACTCATTGAAAGTGTTTCATCTCTGGGCTCCACTTCCACATCAGGTAATTCCATCAAAGTTGAATTGGAAACACTGGATCATCTTCTTCCTCTGCTTCAGGCTCTGGATGAGGCGGGGATTAAAATGCTGAATTTCAAAAGTGTGGAGAACGACCTGGAGGATATCTTCCTTGAGGTGATCAGGGAGGAAACAGAATGAAAACGCTTAATCTCTTTGGTGCTGAAGGCAGGATGATGTACTGGAGCCTTCGCAGGTATATGTTCAACACCGTTGCAATGGTGGCTGTACTGTTCCTTATTTTCATGGGAATGTTCTGGGGAGTAAAGACCATAGGCGGATCAGGGGTAACAGGTGATTCTCTGGACAGCATGCTTGTGGGTTACATTCTCTGGGTCAGCGCCATGCTTGCGCTGGGAAACACCGGTGGTGAAATTCTCAGTGAATCTCAGCGAGGAACCCTTGAACAGCTCTATCTCTCTCCGCTGGGTGCTCATCGTATCTTTTTCTTCAGGGCGATTGTCAACATTCTTTTTAACTTTATCATAATGACGATCATGCTCTACCTTTCCATGGCTGCCACCGGCAGGTGGATGACTATCAATCTGCTCTACCTGTACGGAATGGTTTTTCTGTCCACCCTCTCCCTTGTGGGAATCAGTTTCATGATGGGTGGGCTGGGATTGATACACAAGAAAATAAGTTCAGTGAACGGAATTCTTTCCTTTGGTCTTATCGGCCTGATGCTTCTGCCAACCTACCCCATGACACCATATGCTTTTCTGCCATTCATCGCAGGAGCGGCAGCAGTACGGAATCATATTGTGCTTGGTGCAAGCTTCCCGGGATGGTGGTACCTGTTCATAGCAGCTAACAGCATTTTCTATATGGCGCTGGGGCTGGTTATTTTCAAGAAGATGGAGAAAAAAGCAAAACGGTTGAACAAGATGAACCAGTACTGAGCACCTGTACAACCACAAAGCATCGAATCATACAATGTACTGAATATCATTATGTTCCAAATATTTCACTTTCGTTAATTCGGGATTGCATTCCATTATTATCATGATATATTTGGAGTGTACTCCAGAATAAACGGGAGATTTGTAATGCGAAGCAGATACTTACAAAGCATAATTGAGAAAGACATTGAAAACAAAATGATCTTTCTAGCCGGCCCCAGACAGGTTGGCAAAACTACCTTAACTCAAATAATTGCCAGCAACTACTCGAGACCGGTTTACCTTAACTGGGATTACTCCAGCCATAGACAACAGATATCAAACTTGCGCTGGAGCCCGGATACTGACTTGTTGATTCTTGATGAAATTCACAAAGAACCCAACTGGAAAAACCTTGTGAAAGGCATCTGGGACACCAGAAGCAGCAACATGCACATGATTGTTACGGGAAGTTCAAGGCTGAACATTTACAGGAGGGGTGGTGATTCTCTCTCTGGAAGATATCTCCTCCACAGATTGCATCCTTTTTCATTGAAAGAGCTTAACCTGAAAGATAATTGTTCTTTTCAACTTCAAGAAAATACATCGCCTTCTTTAAGCTTTGATAAGGAATCTGAAGGGCTGAATAAGCTTTTCGAATTCGGTGGATTCCCTGAACCACTACTCGCAGGCAACAAGAGACAGTGGAGGCGGTGGAAACTAAACCGCTTTGAAACTGTAATCAGAGAAGATATCAGAGACACAGCAGGAGTGAATCTGATAAACAAACTTGAGTTGATGGGGCACATGCTGAATGATAAAGTGTGCAGCCCACTATCTATGAGTTCTTTTGCTGGAGATCTGAAAGTAAGTCCCAAAACCGTAAAGAGCTGGCTGGAAATATTCAGTGAGAACTACTTTATTTTTAAAGTTCCACCATATCACAAAAGCCTTCACAGAGCATTGCGAAAAGAGTCCAAGTATTACCTGTGGGACTGGTCTGTACTAGATGATCCCGGATCCAGGTTTGAGAATCTGGTCGCATCACATCTTCTGAAATTCTGTAATTTCGTTTCAGATACTTATGGTTATTCAGCCAGGCTTTTTTATATCAGGGATACAGACCAAAGAGAAGTCGATTTCCTAATTGAGTGGGAAAACAAACCGTGGATCATGGTGGAATGTAAGCTGAAACAAGGAGGCAGGCTTCTACCACTTAAATACTTCGGAGAGCGTCTTGATGTAACGCAACGATTTATGGTGGTTATGGAAGATGAGGTAGACTACATTGAACACAACTCTAATGCTCGCGTCATCTCAGCAAACAAATTCCTTAATGCATTTGTATAATTCTGAAGCAATCAACCGCCATGCATCATTGCTCTATTTCGGTATTGAGCAGAGAAAAACCAGAGGTTTATCACCTGTGTTTACAAAACCGTGTTCCTCGTTGGGAAGCACAAGAGCCGAACCACCGGCTTTCAGGTTGTGAACACCTTCGGAATGTTTAACCTGCCCTGCTCCTGAAAGCACATAGATCACGTGTTCCCAGTCATGGGTATGATAAGGAGTGTTTCCACCTGGCCTGATTGAGAACTGCCTCATGATAAAATTCGGAGCTCCATCAACTTCAGAAATAAGTACACGTTTAGTAACACCCTTTGCTCCAGCAACATCCACAGACAGAGCTTCAATCTCTGTGAGATCTCGAACAATCACAAGGCGCCTCCTTTAAAGCTCTGATTCTGTAAGCACTTCAATGTCAAACACCGGCAGGGTCGCTTCAATATGTTTTGCAACTGCGCACTGCTCAGCGGAACGGATAAGAGGGGCATGGTACTTCTGAGGGAATGCATCCGGAACAATAATGTTGATCTTCACTTTACCAATCATTCTTTTCTCTGGATCAACTTCTGTAGACATTGAAAGGGATACGCCATCTGTAGATAATCCGCGATGCTGACAGAATGATAGAACATAAATACCAGCGCAGGTTGCCATGGAAGCCAGAAACAGTGTGAAGGGCTCTGGTGCAGATCCCTCTCCGCCGCCTCGAAGCCCCTGGTCTGTCTCTATTGTAAAACCTTCAGTAACAGCATCTACTCTTTTTCCTCCTGGAAATACTACTTTCAAATCCATCTCTCACCACTCCTGTATTTTTATATACGCAAAGGGTCTGCTTCATCTCTGTTCCATAATTACTGTCAGATGGGAACACGCCGTGATTACATTAGTTCCCGGGCAAAAAGAAGTGCAATAAGAAGAACGACAACACCAACTGCACCAAGTACGGAAAATATTCTTTTTCTCTTAATACCTGATTGAAATTCCTCTGGAAACTCTACCAGAGGTATCTTTCCGCAGGTGGGGCAGTTGTAGGAGGCTGCGGAGTTTGCTATCAGCAATCCGATAAGTCCTGCGTGTCTGCCAACGTTGCTTGTGGCTGATTTGTGTACCTGCTGCTCATGACATCTGGGGCAAAGCTGTTCCATACTTGTCTCTCTCCTTTGTCTAGAATTGTGAGCTAAAATACAAGGGGGTGACCGTTCAGGCCACCCCCAATCTCTGTAGAAGAATTATCAGATGGTTATGGTAACCGTTGATGTCCCAGCAGAAGCTCCCTCTATCGTCTCTCCAAGCAGGAAGTTCTCCACTGTTTCGGCAACATCATCGACCTCCACGGAATCTTCTTTTATTCTGATCCGGGTAATAACTCCGGAGCTGTTAACTGTTACTTCGAACTCAATCTCACCGGGGCTGAGAATATCGCCATTGGCATTCAGCTCAGTGATCAGATCAAGAACAACAGATCTGAATACCGAAGGTCTTGCACCGAGATAATCACTGATGCTTCCAAGTGTGGCTGTATACTCAGGAATGTACTCGTAAGCAACCATATCACAGCATTCTTCGGCCTCTATAGCTCTTACTGCCCCGTTCAAAGACTGCGCTCCGCCACCGCCTGCGTACCCCACAGGAGCAGGGGATGCTGTTCTGAACATGGTGGAGGAGGCAGTGGATTGAGCAACACCAGAACCCCCAAAAATACCCGAGTAGCTCACTCCCTCCGGCATGTTAACTGGAATCCCCATGGTTTCAGGATTGCTTCCATCTGTTCTCTCGTAGCTATCCACTGCTACAAAGGCAGTCTGTTCACACAATACTGCGTAATCAAGCGAGACCCCGATGATTTGTTCATTTAGACCATCAGCAGGTTTCCCTCTGTAACCGGAATCAAGTACCAGACGATTAAGATGGTGGATCTTCTGCCTTGCCCAGAGTCTGTCTGCGGCTTCTGAGCCACCGCTGGAGACAAGCCTCACGTTCATTGATCTTTCCCAGTGTCTGCCGTTAAGGGTTCCGGTAATGGTAATTTCATCCCTGCCGGACTCATCATAACGACCAACCACTACAAGTGGCTCTCCGTCGTAAAGGTCACGAATCTCTCTGGGGTACACTTCTGTTACATCCAGATTCCCCCAGTCAATCTCAATGTCAACCAGGTAAGGATTGTTGATCTTATTGTAAACATCTTCAACTGCACTCTTGGGATCCTGATCAAGCCCCACGTATACAGCATAACCTCTGCCCTCTTCAGCAAGACCCTCAATGAGATACCTGTTCACACTTGATCCAACGCCGATACTGAACAGCCTGGTGTGATCTCCAAGAGTTGTTCTAAGCTCTGAAAGAATTTCTGCTTCATTA
>JAOZRM010000347.1 GCA_029940175.1 Candidatus Sabulitectum sp.
CCTCCCAATGAGGCTTTCAGATGTGGCACTGGTGGGACTGTTCAAAAAATATGCGTACGTGCCGTTTGGAAACGGAGCAGCGACTGTGATGCTCGCCAAGATCATGGACGTGATCGCAATGGGTTTTGTCGTGGCATGCAGTTTTGTTGCAGGTCTCTCAGGTCCAGTAGTTTATGTAGCTGCTTCAGTTTCAATAGCTGGCCTGTTGTCGCTCTTTTTTCTTCCATTCATTCTTTCCTTTTTTGTCAGGCCCATGGAGAAAATATTCGGTTCAGGAAAGTTTGTGACACTTTTAAATGAACTTACGGAAGCAACTGAGATAACATCCGGCAGAAGATCAGCGGTAATGCTTGCCATGGGTCTAAGCATCACAGGGTGGGCTGTTAAGCTTTTCATGTTTTACGCGCTGCTTCGCTCGGTGGGTGTTCATGGTCTTCCTCTGTGGCAGATATTTACCGCCAGCGCAATAACTGATCTCACCATGGCTCTTCCTGTTCACGGTCTTCTCAGCCTGGGAACTGTTGAGGCAGGATGGGTAGCAGGTTTCAAACTTGCCGGTGTATCGGGATTACTTCCTGGAGGGCTGTCTGTAATTGAGGCAGGGTTCAGTGTACACCTGCTCTGGCTTTCCATGGCTGTTTTGCTGATGTTAGGCGGAACCGCGGCTCTTCTGCTGAGAAAGGGAAACAATTGAAAACCGTTATAGTGGGAGCAGGTCTTTCGGGGCTTACCCTTGCAGAAAGAATTTTGTCATCCGATGCCACTGAACAGATTACGATACTGGAGAGGGAAGATGCACCTGGAGGTCTTGCCAGAAGTTTCCATATTGATGGATTTGATTTTGACATCGGTCCGCACCGCTTTCATACATTCAATACTGAAGTAGATTCGTATCTCCAGGAGATTCTCGCCGATTGTTTTGTTCAGATCAGCCGCAAGAGCAGCGTACACATGGCGGGCAAATACAGAAACTGGCCACTGACTCTTGCTTCTGTTATGGGTCTTCCGTTTCCTGTGCTCTGGAAGAGCTTTCTTGATCTATTCAACAAACCGGATATTCCTGACGTTAAAAGCTTTGCAGACTTCATTCGATCAAGATACGGCGACAATCTTTACAATTTTTTCTTCTCGGGATACACAAGAAAATTCACCGGAATTAACGCCGAGAGCCTTCACGTGGACTGGGCTCAGGCAGGAGTTAATCGGGCAGTTATTGACAAAAGAGTAAAAGCCGATTCTCTTTTATCGCTCCTCAAGGGAATGCTTCTTCCGAAACCCGTAGAGACCAAATTTTATTATCCGGCAACAGGTGGAATTCAAACATTCTGCGATCTCCAGTGCAAGCGAATTGAAAAGCACGGGGGAATACTTCGCTACTCCACTGCTGTAAAGGGGCTCAAAGAAGAAAATGGTGCAGTGTCAGGTGTAGAACTGGAAAGCGGTGAGATCATTCAGGCAGACAGAGTTTTCTGGACTGCTCCTATCACCATTCTTTATCCTGAAGCAAAGCTTACATTTATCAATACACTAATTGCCAATGTAGCAATATCATCAGAGATCTCTAGAAATGATTATCAGTGGTGTTACTTCGGTCACGATGATCTGATTTTCAGCAGACTCACCGTTCCACGGAATTTCCGGACTGATTGTGTGCCTTCGGGCAGAGACAGTGTAATTGCAGAGATCACTTGTAACTCCGAAACCGACTTCTGGAAAGATCCGGAGATTATCAGAGAACGACTTATCAATGATCTGAAAAGTGT
>JAOZRM010000348.1 GCA_029940175.1 Candidatus Sabulitectum sp.
GATGACAGACGCTGTTATCGAAGTTATGAGCAGGTAGAGTTGTGAAAGCAGCAATGGAAAAACTCTTTGCAGTGCAACTGGCGAAAATAGAAGATAATGATCTGCGGGAAAAGGTTGTGAGTGTCTGGGTAACAGCTGCCAGGGACGGTGGCTGGACTGAAGAGCAACTCACAGAGATACCTTTCACTCTTCTTACGGAAACCCATGGTGTGAATTTAATTCAGCACACAATTGCGGTCACTGAGGGTGCCATAGGCCTTGCAAATGCAATAGAGGACACATATGAACCGCCCTTCAAGGTTCACATGGACTGGCTGGTTGCTGGAGGCCTTCTTCACGATGTGGGGAAGCTTCTTGAGATAGAACACAATGACGGAAATCATCAAAAAAGCTATAGCGGCAAGTGTGCAAGGCATCCCATTTCAGGTGCGATACTTGCAGCAAAAGCCGGGCTTCCCGAGGAAATTATCAACATGATCGGATGCCATGCAAAAGAAGGTGAAGGCAGGCCTCAGAGGGTGGAGACTGTTCTGATCCACCAGGCTGATTTTGCAACATTCAATCCTATGGTGATGTTATCCAAAGGACTGTTAATAATCTGACAAAGATGCTTCCTGTACAGTTTTATACCAGATTGCTCGGGAACCATTGACTTGAATGGGGTTTGCCTTTAGGGTAGGGCAAACCCCGAACTTATATATATACAAATGGAGGTAATGATGAGCCGAGTTATTGGTATCCTTTTCATCTTAGCTGTATCAGCATTTGCCGGTACCGTTTACCGTGCGCCCCAGCCGGTTGAAACTGCCGAGTACATGGGAACAGACGGAGGGCCTGTAGTAGAGTTCAATCTTACTGCCCTTGAAACAATTGAGAGCTCTATAGCCGGTTACGGCAGTGGTATTACATTCAGAATACCAGGTGGCGGTTACGGTGCTGAGGTTGGAACACCGGATGTTCCCTGCATCAGAAGAATGGTTCAGATCCCCAATACAGGAGATATCTCCATTGAGATCATCAGTTCCGAAACGTCAGTGCTGGGTAACTACAATGTTCTTCCTATGCAGCCTTTCATGGACAGAAACGGTAATGTTGCTCCTTTGAAGGTTAACGAGGATGTATACAACGCATCGCAGGCTTATCCATCCATTCCTGTTGTTATTGAGAGTGTATCCATACTTCGCGATATCCGCGTAGCATGGGTAAGATTCAACCCTGTTTCAGTTAACCCTGTTACCGGGGAAACTACTATTACAACAAATGTCAGAGTCAGACTTGTAAGCGGTTCTTCTCAGGGCGAGAACGAGCTTCTTAGAACCTCATCAGGTACCACAAGAAGTTATATTCCACTTTACAAAGATGTTCTTGGTCTTCAACTTACAGACGCGGTTATCGACGGTTCATACCTTGTTATAGGCCCGGAGGAAGCTGTAGCTCTTGCCAGCGATCTTATTCAGTGGAAGCGTGAGAAGGGTTACGAAGTTCACGTTGCAACAACAGAATCAATCGGAGCCACTTCCAGCGCTATCGATTCCTATATTGAAGACGCTTTTAACACCTGGCCAAACCCTCCAGAGTACTGTCTCCTTCTGGGTGATGAGGTAGCAGTTCCAGTATACTGGGTGGGAAGCACAGCTTCAGACAATCAGTACGGAGTTATAGGATCCGGTGTTGATCCGAGCATTCATGTTGCAAGACTCTGTTCAGATACTGGAAGTCTGGCCTATTCTTCATGGAAGGTCTGGGCATACGAAACCGATC
>JAOZRM010000349.1 GCA_029940175.1 Candidatus Sabulitectum sp.
AACCGATACCTGTTCCTGTTCGGGCCTACACCCTTCCCGATATGTTCGCAGGCAAACTTCATGCAGTATTATTCAGAAAATGGCGTAATCGTGTTAAAGGACGCGACTGGTACGATCTTCTCTGGTATGCAGGCAACCACCCTGAGGTTCACATGGATCATCTGGAAGCCAGAATGAGACAATCCGGTGATTACCAGGATGAAGAGGCTCTAACACCGCAGAAACTCAGAGATTTGCTTGAAGGAACCATCGATGAACTGAATATCAATTCTGCCAGAAACGAAGTATCACCTTTTGTAAGGGATCAGCAACTGCTTGATGTCTGGTCAAAAGAGCTGTTCAGAAGTGCAATAAAGCAAATTGTTCATATTTAGCTGGCTGGACTGCCTGTACATATCTGATCTGGTTCCAACGAATATAGAAGGGGACCTCTTGTGAGAATGTTGTAACATACCTATAATACAGCATGAATTATGTTGAAAGATAGGTATGTTTGCTCAGGAGTTGTGATGCTTTTTAGATATGCCTTTGATGATTTCAAGTTATGGACTGAATCAAGAAACCCGAAGTGTCTTGTTCTGAGAGGAGCGAGACAAGTAGGAAAGACAACTGTTGTAAGAAGTAATCCAAATCTATCTGACAAACAAGTAAATATTGTCGTAGTCAACCTTGAAGAGCATCCTGAACTGTCAGCTGTTTTTGCCTCAAACGATGCGGCCAGCATTCTTGAAGAGCTTGTCTTCATTACCGGCAGTCAGTTCTCTGCTGGTGATATTGTATTTCTGGATCAGATTCAGGCAGCAACTTCTGCTCTTCAGGCAATGAGGTATCTACGCGAGCTCAGACCGGACTTGCGCTTTGTCGCTGCAGGTTCTCTGTTGGATACAGAGATTTCAGAAGGCAGGATTTCAGTTCCAGTGGGAAGAATGGAATACCAGTATATGGGTCCCCTGTCTTTTGAAGAATTTCTTATGGCACATTCTGACTGTTCCATGGAACTCGATTTAATTAGAAGCTGGACTCCCGGAATGCTTTTCCCTCAGACAGCACACAAAAAGCTTATCAATCTTCTTAGAACATTCCTTGTAGTTGGAGGAATGCCTGAAGCTGTGAATGACTACATAGAGTCCGGTAGAACAGACGGAGTAAGTAGAATACAAGCTTCAATAATCAATACATACAGAGATGATTTCGCGAAGTATACCTCAAAACAGGAATTGCTCCTTCTCCGCAAAGTGTTTGACTGGGTGCCGGCAAGAGCAGGTGACAAAGCCATCTACTCGCAGATCACCAGGGATGCCCGGGCAAACAAGGTTTCTCGAGCAATAGATCTTCTCAGCAGTGCAAGGATAATCTTTCCCGTAAGGCATTCCTCCGGTAATGGTGTTCCACTTGGAGCTGTAGCCAGCCCTGATGTCTTTAAGCTTTTCTTCCTTGATGTTGGACTCATGGCTCACATGACAGGTATATCCCGCATTACTGATAAACAGATTCTAAGTAATGAATTTATCAACAAAGGCAGGCTTGCTGAGCAATTCATAGCGCAACACCTTCTGTTCATAAACCCTTCCTATGAACGACCTGTGCTGCATTACTGGCTGAGAGAAAAGAAAAGTTCAAACGCTGAAGTAGACTTCCTCATTCAGCACCAGGGGAAAGTTGTTCCCATTGAGGTAAAAGCAGGCAAAACCGGCAGCATGAAATCTCTTCTGCGGTTCATTCAGGAGAAGAATACTTCTCTGGCTGTTCGTTT
>JAOZRM010000177.1 GCA_029940175.1 Candidatus Sabulitectum sp.
GGCATTAAATAAAGAAAAAGCCTCTGATCGAAAGATCAGGGGCTTTTTTGCGTTGCGGGTAGTTCAACCCTGCGGATAAAGAGGAATAGTCTCTTTTCTGAAAATGAGTTAGATTAAAATGTATTAACGATACTCTCCTTTCTCCGTTGAGCAGAAGCTCAAACGGGTATTTATTGGAATGGGTTCCATATGTGGTATTTGAGGATGCCTCAAATCTTGATCAGAGTACACTCGGGGCAGTTAAGGTAATTCTGGGCGGTATCGAATACTGATTCCGCAAGTATGTGTAGAAAGGGATGTATGGCTGAACTGAAAACAGTGAAAATATTTGAAATGAGATATGAAGCAGAAATGGCTAAGGGACTTCTACAGGAGCAGGGGATTGAATCAATGATTGCAGCAGACGACTGCGGTGGTCAGCTTATGGGACTTTCTTCTATAAGAAAAACAGGAATAAAATTACTGGTCAGGGACGAGGATCAGGCAAGGGCAGAAGAGGCACTACAGGTACTCGAGTTAAATTGACATAATTGAACCATGAAGATATTCGTTACACTTCTACGAAATGGGATGACATGAAGATAACAATGATTTTAGCCATGCTTCTCTCTTTTGCGGCTAATGCGCACTCTGAGAGCTTCAGTGTAAGCCATTTACCGTCTCACCCTATGGCAGACGTTATGGGATATGTTTTGAGTGGAGATGTTGATGTTATCGCCTCTGAGATTCCCCCATATTCAGATGAACCATTTTTAACGAATCCTCCTGAACTGGCGGGCTGGCCTGTTGATATAGCAAATGAATATGGAGCATATGAGGGTGGCATGCTTATTAATGCTGACTCAGATCCTGAATTAGAAATTCTGTTTTCGACAAACCACCTAATACACTTACTTGATCATGATGGGACATATCTTCCAGGCTGGCCAGTTCTTGTGCCAACCGGAACCAGAATATCCGGACAATCTTCTTTCGGTGATCTGGATGGAGATGGTTCAGGTGAGATAGTTGTAGTATCGGATAATTGGCCTAACGGTAGCTCTGCATGGACTTACGCCTATGATGTTTCCGGAACTATACTAACTGGCTTTCCAGTTGTTACAAACGGTGACCATACCAAGTCACCTACCGTGGTAGATCTGGATGGTGACGGCAAATGTGAGATTATTGTGAGCGAGGATGGTGCATCATCCGGTCTTTTTTACATTTTTGATGGTGCCGGTCAGCTACTAGCTGGTTGGCCTCAGACACTGGATCATGTTGCTGCTTCATCAGCAGGTGCAGCCGACCTTGATAATGATGGAATTAAGGAGATTGTCTTTGAGTCTTACAATAGCCTTTATGCTTTCTCGCTTGATGGTACAATTTTATCAGGGTTTCCCTATACCCCTTCCACAGGGGATGTGTTCTCTTATTCCGCACCGGTATTTGCCGATGTGGATGATGACGGTTATCTGGAAATAGCTGTTGGCGGTCACAGCTTTAGCGGTAACAGTCATATGTTTTTGTTGAATCATGATGGAACAGATTGTAGCGGCTGGCCGAAAGCTACCACCCAATGGATTTATGCACCCGCTTCATTTGCGGACATGGATGGAGATGGCGATCTTGAAATCATTGTTGGGGATCAGGTTGGTTCCGGGTCTCCTGCAAATAAAGTATATGCATGGCATCACGATGGTTCGGCTGTTGCCGGCTGGCCGGTAGGACCCATCTGGGCAATTAATGCTCAGGTTACTGTGGCAGATATAGATGGAGACGGTGATCCGGAGTTTATGTGGGACGATAATACTGGCTCGGGAAAAATAATGGGATATCACCATAATGGAGAAGCAATTGCAGGGTGGCCTATAACAACTCCGGGTTCAACATTTTTTCAGACACTGGCAGTTGGTGATGTGGATCTTGACAGCGATTTGGAGCTGTTGTCCCTGACACAAATTTCCAGCACTTGTTCTGTGCATTTATGGGATCTGCCTGATGTAGTGAATATGGATGATATACAGGTGCCAATGTTTCAGTATGGTCCGGGAAGAGACGGTATGATTCTGGAGACTCCTGCACAGGGAGTGGAAGAGCTGCCATCCCCATTATCTGAAATGATGGTAACTGTCTCTCCCAACCCATTTTCTATGCAGGTAACTATTACAGTTACAGCACAAAATACCCCATCGGAATCTCTTCGAATTTTTGATATTTCAGGAAGAATGGTCAGAGAGATTTCTCCGGTTACTAATGAGGGAAGTGCTGTTTTTAACTGGAATGGGAAATCTGCATCCGGCATGGAAGTTCCAGATGGTATTTATCCGGCTATTGTAACATCAGGGAATATGTCATCCAGTGTAATGTTGTTAAAGCAATAGAAGATAAGATGGATTAGTTTTTCTGAACTGATGATTAATGCCGTAGAGATTGTGGTTCAACCTATATCTCTACGGCTTTCTTAATGTATCATCAAAAACAGCACCATAATGCGAGAGTTACGAACTTTTTAGAGGTAATTGAGTATATAGTAACTAAACTAAATGAAAGGTACGATATGAAACTGATTCTCTGCTTATTGCTTGTTTCCACTTCGTTTCTCTTTGCTCAGGAAGCTGACTCTCTTGAGATTCCTGCAGACTCTATTAGTGTTGCGGACGCGATCATTGCCCAGGCAATTTCCTATATGGGTGTTCCGTACGTGTACGGTGGAATTGATGAATCTGGATTTGACTGCAGCGGTCTTGCGTACAGGGTTTTCAATGACAACGGTATCAGTTTACCCCGGACAGTGACTGCCATGGGTGAACTTGGAGTTTTTGTGAGCAGAGACAGCCTTCAGCCGGGTGACCTGCTGATTTTCCACAACCCTACTCATACAGGTATCTATATCGGTAATGGTGAGTTTATCCACTGTTCTTCCTGGCAGGATAGAGGTGTGGTTATCACAGAGATAACACAATCAAATTATGCCAGACGGTACCATTCTGCTAGAAGAGTAATTACAGAATAACACTTGTCTCGGAATACTGGTATTATCGCTCTTAGTGAACAGAGCTGAGCAGGACATAAGCCAGGAGGGAAAAATTGACAGATTCACAGATTGAGTACAGATTGTTGATTCCAGTTATTACCAGCCGTGGAAACTCCATGATTGACAGGAATGTGGTTCTCGGTGTTCTGTGGATTGTCTCTGTTATGATGCTTGCAATTCCGTTGTGGATTCTATTCTCTGCCAATCTACCCATTGGTCTTGGGCTGGGTATTTTTGCAGGCATGCAGCTGGCAGGTCTGGCGTTTTACATTCCGCTGTTTCTCTGTCACAAGAACAGAGGCTTCCGTGCAATTTCAGATGGAGATTCTTTCTCCTGGGCAATTTACAGGAAGAAAACGATCTCCTGGAGCACCGTTACAGGGGCTTCTGTTATGAACAGAAGAGGTAAGGTGGACGAAAATCCTTCAATCAGTTTTGCACTTGATGTTCAGGGAATGAAAAAGCAGGTGAAGCTGCATTTTGAGGAAAGATCCGGTTTCCGGTTTGAACAGGAACTGAAGCAAAGGTCAAAACTTGTCTAACCACAAGTACCACAATAATTGTCATGCAAACATCACCCCCGTTTTTCAAGGGAGGAATGTGTGAGTCAAAGGTTGCCGGGAGATATGGATATGTCGCCTGAGGAAAGAAACGCATTCATTCGAGAGATAACAGTCTTTTTTGACCACCAGTTTGATCAGGAAATTTCAGAGTTCCGCGCGGGTATTCTTCTTGACTTCTTTCTGGCAAAACTTTCTCCAGCGGTTTACAACAGTGCAATTGAGGATGCCAGAGCATTTCTGGCAGAGCGCCTTGAGGACATGGAAGCCACTCTTTTTGCCAAGGCTCAAGAGAGATAATAGTTATACTTTCCGATCTATTTGGCAGGGCTTGACCTGAATGAAGCATTTCAGCCATTGTACTTAGCGTATGGTTTAAGAGGAGGAAGTATGATGATTACAGGTGTAAGGAGATTGTTATAGTAAACCAGAACAAAACGCTGCTGTTCCTTCTTGTCTTTATCATGTTTTCTTTCATTGTTACGGGAATTGCTGTTGACGGGGCAGGCACTGCATTCAACGGATTTCTTGAATTGCAATTTCGACCTGCAAGGCTTATCAGTGACTACATTAGTGAAGCAGGTATCGGTGCCTCTCTTATCAACGCTGCTGCAGTGGGAATTACCGGGCTGATTCTTATATTGATAGCTAAAGTTCAGCTGTCCGGTGCTACATTTGCTGCTATTTTTACAATGATGGGATTTGCCCTTTTCGGTAAAACACCTGTTAACATTCTTCCAATAATTTTTGGTGTTTACCTGGGCGGAAAACTCATTGGTAAGACTTTCTCGGAGTATCTGATAATAGCTCTTTTCGGAACTGCTCTTGGCCCTGTCGTCAGTATGGTAACAGTTGAAATGGGGCTTACTGGATTATCGGCAGTTGCAGTTGGAACCGGGGCTGGAATAGCTACAGGTTTCATGCTGCCTGCAATAGCAGTTTCAGTACTTCACTTCCATCAGGGCTACAGTTTGTATAACATCGGCCTGACATGTGGTTTCTTCGCCCTGTTTGCAGCTTCTTTTCTTAGAGCAGGAGGATACGTATTCGAGGGCCTGATGCTTTGGAATACAAGCAACTCAACCGTTTTAATTTTCATTGTTCCTGTGCTTTCCGTGATACTGATCGCTACAGGCATATTTTCAGCAGGAAAGAACAGCTGGAAAGATCTGCTTGCTATACAGAAGCATACCGGCAGACTGCCGTCTGACTTTATGGATCTGGAGTCCATGGGTGGATCCCTTATCAATGCCGGGCTGCTTGGTCTTGCCGGCTCTGCCTACATTCTCATTATTGGTGGTGATTTCAACGGTCCTACAATTGGAGGACTGCTGACCATCATGGGGTTTGGGGCGTTCGGAACCCATTTGCGAAACTCCTGGCCTGTGGTGGTGGGGGTTATTGCAGCATCTCTGATTTTTGGAAAATCTCTCACTTCACCAGGCGTGCTTCTGGCGGCCATCTTCTGTACTACTCTTGCGCCTCTTGCAGGAGCATTTGGTATTGTTACAGGTCTTATTGCAGGGTTCATCCATCTGGTTCTTGTGCACCAGACAGGATCGTGGCAGGGAGGCATGAACCTCTACAACAATGGTTTTGCAGGTGGTCTTACCGCCACGTTAATAGTTTCAGTAATAGCTTGGTATCGCTCCAGGAATTCAGATTTCAAATGACCAACTTTTTGGAGTAAATGATAATGAAAAGAAAAGATCTGATCCTTCATCTTATTGGTGAAATTTCCAATTTTCTTCTGGAGAGCGATCCCAGAAGGTTGGTTATCTCTCTCCACCAGGAGGAGAACGGGCTCCATCTCTGCATTCTTGATGAAAACACACACACAGAGGAAGAGCTGAGCAGGATAGAGCAGAAGTTGAACAGCAGGAAGAGACCTGAACTGGCAGGATACTACGGCTCTATGACAGGCCACGATATGCTGGGAGCTTCCCGACTCAACCTGCTTGGATGGCAGGTGAAACACTGCGATGTATCAAGTATAGGCAGTGGTATCAAGATAGATATCTGGCTGGGTGGGGATGAATTTCAGAATGATCAGTTTACCATTCCAGAAAAAGGAAAAGAGTAATGTCCATGTCTTTTCTTTTTCTACTGCAACCAAAGACCAGTTTGATTCTTCTGCTTTTCACTCTGTTCAGAATCCAGGGAGATGCATCTTCTCCGGCGGCTGTTGCAGGTTCTGTAGCAGCTGGTCCTCTCACAGGAATGGAATTTGCCTATATCCCTTCTGGTAATTTCCTCATGGGCTCTCCTGCTTCAGAGGGAATTCCAGAGAATGAGCAACCGCAGCATTCTGTAGAGATCTCTGCTTTTGAGATCATGACAACAGAGGTAACACAGGGAATGTGGGAAGATGTCATGGGCGAGACTGCTTTTGAGAACCGGAACATGAGTGTGGGTGAAGGCGAGGAGTATCCTATGTACCATGTAACATGGAATGATTGTGAGGACTTCATACAGAGGCTTAACGATATCGATCATTTCCACCATTATCGCCTTCCCTCTGAGTCTGAGTGGGAGTATGCCTGCCGAGCTGGAACTACAACAAGATTTTACTGGGGAGATGATGTGTTGTATCAGGAAATTGACAGGTATTCCTGGTATGATGAGAATTCCCACTTCGGATATGTTACCGGGCAGTATGGAACACGACCAGTGGGAACAAAGGAGCCTAATGCCTGGGGGTTGTATGACATGAGCGGCAATGTCTGGGAGTGGTGTCAGGATTACTATCACGACAGTTACAATGATGCTCCGGATGATGGCAGTGT
>JAOZRM010000019.1 GCA_029940175.1 Candidatus Sabulitectum sp.
GATGCAGGTCAAGCTTGACCGAGCCTGTTCTGTTGGTGATATTATGTGCGCTTAGACGGAAGTTAGTGTAGTGTATGTTCTGGCAACTTGGAGGAATTCTATGCGTTTTTCACTCTGGCTTCTACCTGTGTGTACAGTTGCTGTATTTGCGGGTTCCCTTCCATACGCATACGGTGGTGTAATCAACGCTCCTGATGCCTACGTACTAGAACACACAGAGGTTGAAGTCGGCATTGCCGCATCTGCCTTTTCGTTTGAGGATTCTCTGGGTAATTCAGACAGCGATGTTAAGCTTACCGGGTACCTTAAATTCGGAATATTGAGTTACGGTGATATAGGCGTCGCCTACCTTGCAGATGGTGGGCTGGTTATTAATGCAAAGGTAGCAATTTTAAAAGAAGGAATAGCAGTTCCGGCATTTGCTCTTGGTGTTCAGAACGGTATTGGTCCCGAACATGTAGACTGCTTTTCCGGCACACCGGGAGTACCCGATTCTACAGGTCGTATACCTGGTATCTGGGACGAAGATGGCATGTACAACTATGCGCACACCCAGAACTGGTCAGTTTACGGTGTTGCATCCAAAGATATGCGCTACTTAATGGGAATACCTGTGACTGTTAACCTTGGCATCGGCATAGGTCGTTTTGTTGGAGTTGTGGACTCAGGCGCTCTTGGGATAGGCAGCTCCATTGCCAATGGCCTGTTTGGTTCTATGGTATGGGAACCGGGTGAGGATTTTTCCCTTGCATTTGAAATGGACGGCAGAGATTTTAACCTTGGGATGAATTACGCCGTTGGCAAGCATGTTGATCTTCACCTTGCCTGGGCTGAACTGGAACAGACTCTTTTTGCTCCTGTAGGCCAGAACAGGCAGGATGTAATGCAGAATTCCAAAATCACTATTGCTATTTCTTCAAGGTTCGGTCCTTTGCTGGGAGCAGGCCGTCTTGAACTTGAGAGAGAGCAGCAGCGTATCGAGAGAGCTAGAACGAGGCTTGACGAGCTAGAAGCACGGCGCAGAGCTGCCGAATCCGAGCTTCAGAGACTTCGTGATCTCCTCGATGAGCCCAGGTAGGTTCAGAAATGGGCTCTCGAATTAAGTTGTTCATATTCCTTCTTATGTTGTTCATCATGAACACGTCCGTCTTGGCGCAGATCCCTGATCCACTTGCAGAGGACGAGGCAGCTGGGGAGATCAGCATTGTTTTGCAAAGGGCACAGGAAGAACTGGAGAATCTGGAAAGCCAGATAATGCGCGAGGAAGAGCGGCTGGCTAGAATTGAAGCTGAACTTATACAGCTTCGTCGGCAGCGTTCTATTCTTTTCAGTGCCCAGTCCGCATTCGAGCTGGGCGAAGAGCTTTATACCAGTGGATCTATTGTCTGGGCCCGGGATGCTTTCGTTTCTGTTGTTGAGAATTTCCCGGAATCTGATTACTACGATGCGGCTCTGTTCCGTCTTGAACTTATTTGTTTCGAATTGCAGGATTACGAGATAGCGGTGAGTTTTTATGACCAGCTCAGGGAAGTTTCTCCCGGATTTGAATACGCTGATATTGCCGTTATCGTCGGAGGGCTGGCGAAATATCATATGGGTGAGTTTGCCAATGCCAGAACTACATTGCAACAGATAGCCTCTTCCAGCGAACATTCTTCACTCGCTGCTTATCTTATCGCAGTAACTTACGTGGCGGAAGAGAATACTCAGGCTGCTATTACAGAGCTTCACAGAGTAATTGATCAGGCTGGACGGGGTGAATCCGGCATTGCCGACAGAGCAAGAATTGCAATCGCACAGATTCATGTCGATCAGGGAGAGCTTGATCTGGCTTCTGAGGAGTACAGGAAGGTTTCACCTTTCAGTGCATATTATGATGTTGCTATGCTTGGCCTAACCTGGACTTATATGCGCCAGGAACAGTATCAGGACGCTTACAATCTTGCAGAAAGAGTTATTGAAGAAATGCCCGGCACTGAACTTTTCAGCGAGTTCGAGCTTGCCATGGCCAATTGCGCTCTTGGAGCCCAGGATATTGATATTGCTATTTCCATGTACAGACAGCTAATGGCAGATTACGGAACCTCCAGTGATTTTTACGATTCCTTCCGTTCCGGTGAGGATGTAGCGGACCAGTATGCCTCCGAGAGGGATAGACTGGACAGGATACGACTGGGGCTCACAGAGCTAAAAGAGGAAGCTTACATGCAGGGAGACATGGAGCTTGTTGCTCTTATTGAGGCCGAAGAGGCCTCTCTCAGAGCTCTTTTTGTAGACATCTCAGGATTCGAAGCATCTCTTTCCATGCCTGTGGGAATGGATTCCGAGTCCATGCTCCAGGAAATGAACAGGCTCATCGCAGCCTCCAGAGCCAGTTCTGAACGGCTCGCACTGGAAATAGAGAATACTCAGACTATTGCTGATTATGCCGGAAGTGAAGCTGACAGGCAGGAACTTTTACAGTTGGAAGAAGAGGTTTCTCGAATTCGTCTTGCCTTGCAGGATCTTGCCAGCAAGATGGATTCTGGTATGGCTGCCGATCATGACTGGATGCAGGAAACACAGTACGGCATAGCAATTGCAACGTTTATTGACAGAGAGCTTAAGCGTGATTCACTTACCTATCTTGGTGCGTACTACAATGCAAAGATTGCAGACAGTTATGCCGAAGGAGACAGCACTAGAGCTGAGGCCCTCAGTGAGCAGAGACGTTCCGAAACAATTTCTCTTCAGGGCAGAATTGATGAGTCCGGAATTGAATGCGCCAGTTACTTTGAAGAGTATCTTGCACATTACCCGGAGAGCAGATTTACTGCGGATATATACGTACGTCTTGCACAGCTCTATTATGAGATCGACAAGAACACTTATCTAGACAGAACGGCCACAGCCGGAGGAGATTTCATTCCGGCGGATTACTCCAGAACTATTGAGCTTTACCAGAAAGTTCTTAATCAGTATCCCAACAGTGGTGTAGAGGATATCGCACTGTATTCTCTGGGTTATGCACTTAATGAAATGGGTGATCCCGAAGGCGCAGTGAGTAGCTACAGACGTCTTCTCGCAGAATTCCCAGAAAGCCCACTTGCCCCGGAAACTTATCTTAGAGCCGGAGATTTTTTCTTTGATTCTTTTGAATTTGACAGTGCATTTGTGTTCTACAATAAGATACTTGATTATCCTGATGCAGGATCTACTGTATACCAGTTCGGTATTTACAAACTTGGCTGGACTGCTTATCTGCTCAATGAGTATGAGCACTCAATTGCTCTGTTCGGATATCTCATCAGGGACAGTCGAAGAATGGATGACCTGGGGCTTGAAAGACGGACGGATATGGTGAATGAGGCTGTTGAGTATCTTGCCCATGACTTTATGGAGCAGAAATCAGGTCCTCCTGTTCAGCTTGCAACTAATTTCCTGGATTCGTTCGACGACGAGCAGGTAACAGTGGACGTTCTTACTCAGATGGGGGATTTCTATATTGAGCAGGGATTCTGGCTGGAATCGATAGAGGCTTATCAGTCACTTCTTCAAAGAGATCCATACAGCCCGGAAGCTCCTTTCATTCAGTCCAGAATTGCTGTAGCATATGAGGGGTCAGGAGACTTCGCCAGCGCTGCCATGGCCCGAGAAATGATCGTGGAGAAGTATGGTACACAGAGTGAATGGGCCAGCATGTCCGGAGACTCTTCAATATTCGCTGAGGTGGATTCTCTCAGAGCTTCAGCACTGGAGAACTCCATTCAATACCATGCTCAGCAGGTATCCGAGTCAGAGGGGGATTCTCAGATTGCTGCTCAGAGTTATCTAAGTCTCATTGAAAAAATAGAGCTTTATCTTACTGAATACGGTGACTCCAGACAGGCCTATGATTTCCGATTCCTCCTTGGTGATTCTTACTACAACACCGGAAATCTGACCAGGGCAGGAGATATCTACCTCGAGGTTGTGTATGACAGTACTTCTGCTCAGAGTCGCGAGGGGGCGGCTGGCAACGCGTTCAGCTCCTATTTTGAGGCTTACGGCCAGGCTGGAGCTGACAGTATTTACCTTCGGGCGAAGATGCATGAGATCGGTGTATACTATGCCGACAACTATCCTGCTGGAGATTATGCAGCCCAATTCCTCTTTGCTGATGCTGGAAATCACTACAATGCACTTGATTATCCCATTGCCCGTTACTCTTATATGAGAGTTTACAATGAATTTCCAAACTCGGAGTACACAGCCCGTTCAGCAAGATTCCTTGCTGCCGCCTTTGAGGCTGAGCAGATGTTTTCTGACGCAGAAACATGGTACGGAAGGGCAGCAGATGCAGCAGCAATAACCGGTGAAGACCTGGGGGCCGATGTTGCGGCTCTTGCGGCAGCTGTTTCATACAGGGATGCAGAAGCTCTTGCGCAGTCGGATGATACAGAGTCTCTACTTATTGCTGCAGCAAGGTATGAGGAGTCTGCCCGGTCTCACCCGGGGACAGACGTGGCCCCTGTTGCTTTGTATGATGCCGGTGAGACATATGGAAAAGCCGGAGATATAACCAGTGCTATCAGAGTATTTACTGAACTGGCCAACACTTATCCGGAAGCACCTCAGGCACCAGAGGGAATGATGAGGGCAGCCTATCTTGCAATGGAAGCAGAACACTTCATTCTTGCCGGAGATACCTATCTGGAGGCTTACAATCGTTTCCCAATGGCCGAGGGCATGCATACTGCCTTGTACAGTGCAGCTGTGACTTACGAAAGCGGGGGAGCTGATGGGCTCGCCATTGGTGTGTATAACAGGATCATTTCTGAGCAGGCTGCTTCACCTGAGACCATGGTAATTGCCCTGGGTAAAACAGGTGACTATCTTTTTAATGCTAATGACTACATTGGTGCACAGGAAAAGTATATTGCCTGCGTTGAAACTTACGATATGTACCGTGAAGGTCCTACTGCTGATGCTGCGAGAAGTGCATTCCGTATAGGTGAGATAATCAGATTCAGTTATGAGAACATGATAGTTACGCCGGATAATGTTCAGCAGAAGGCTCAGCTGAAAGGTGAAGTCGAGAGCTGGTATGGCAAATCTCTTACTTACAACGTAGATGTCTGGTTTATGGCCTCCTGCGTAAGAGCAGGAGAGTTGTATGAGGACTTTGCCAATGCAGTTGCATTCATGGATCCCCCTCCAGGATTGCCGGATGAAGCAATTGATGAATTTTATAATCAGCTGTATCTACAGTTTTATGAGCCTGAGGTGCAAAAAGCAATTAATATTTACATAACCGCTGTGGAAAAAGCGGTTTCAGCCGGAGTCAGTAACGAATGGGTGGAACAAGCTGCAGACAACCTGGAATTGCTTGCTCCTGGAACAGTTTCAACTCTTGGGCTTCCTGGCTATGAAATTGAGGTGTTTGTACCCGAACCTGTTGATGAAACAGGTACTTCTGGCGGAGAGCCAGTGGATCAGACTGGTGAAACTGTACCGGAGGAGACTGCTTCAGGAGAGGAGGCTGGTCAGTGACACGTTTGTATTCTGTTATATTGCTTGTGCTGACCTGTACCACTGTGTACGGCCAGGGAGCAACCATGGAAGGTGGCAGACTTATCCTTGAAGAAATAACGATTCAGGGAGAGTTACGCACTCCGCAGGCTTTGTTTCTTATGTTGAAGAGTACGCCGAATTTAAGCAACGTTCTTCTTGAAAGGAGCTTTTTGGAAGATGTTGTAAGACCGATTTATCCAGGGGCTTTCGCATCTGAAACAAGTTTTTCACTTGCGGCCAGGCAATCAAATGCCATGCCGATTTATATAAGGTACGGTTCTGTTGCTGTTCTCGGTGGGCTAAGTGCCTGGAAATACTCAGATGGAGATAGCAGCACAGGCACGGTATTCGCGGTTATGGCCGGTCTTGATATTATAGGTAATTTACTGTATGATCTTATAGGTCAATAGATTAACAAAAAGGTTAAAGAGAGGAGTTCCTTGATGCGTGGAAACTTGTTTCCCCTGCTTATAGCTTTGGCTATTCTGGTTTTTCCTGGTACTATTCTTGCACAGACAGAGGAAGTGGCAGAAGCCGATTCTACTGTTGTAGCTGAGGGTGATTCTACTGCTACTGATTCCACTGCAGTTGAGGAAGCTATTGTAGAGGAAGAAGTTGTACCAGACACAACGAATGTTGATGAGGTTGTTGAGGAAGAAGTTGAGGAAGTAAAGGGTAGTTTTTTCAGTAATTTTGCAACCTTCTTCCGCCAGGGTGGACCTGCCATGTGGGCCATTCTTTTCTTTTTCGGAGTTGGAATAGTAATTTTTATTGAGAGACTGATTTTCCTTTTCGGCACAGCAAAGGCCAAACCGGAGCAGCTTATGGCAAAAATTGCTTCCCTTATCCGAAAGGGCAGCATTGAAGGAGCCATTGCCGCAACCAGTGAAGAGAAATCGCCGCTGGCTAAGATCATTGAAGCAGCCTTGCGAAACTACAAGGGAACAGAGCGCGACATTCAGAATGCGGTTGATGAGATGGCGCTTGCTGAGCTTCCAAGGATCAATGCAAGAATAAGTTACCTTGGTATGTTAGCGAATGTATCTACAATGGTTGGTTTGCTGGGAACTATTTTCGGTCTTATTGCTGCCTTCGCAGCAGTGGCAGCAGCTGACCCTGAGCAGAAGAGTGTTCTTCTTGCAAACGGTATTTCTCAGGCAATGAATACCACTGCCTTTGGACTTATTGCAGCGATTCCCATGCTTCTTGCACACTCCATACTTACTGCAAAAGCCGATTCACTCGTGGATGATATTGATCGGTACAGTGTTATGGTTATGAATATGCTTGCTCAAGCTAGAAGGGAAGCCTGATGGCTAAAGCGGTATCCGGGCGGAGTAGAACTGGGAAGCATCTTGAAGAGATCGATCTTCTTCCAATAATGAACCTTTTCTGCTGCATTATCCCGTTTCTGCTCATGAGTGCTTCTTTCCTTGAAGTTGTTGTAATTGAGATGGCTCAAACAGAAGGTATCAGCACCAGCGGTGCCGGAGCCACGGCAAACTTGATGCGATCTGAAGAGGACAGACTTCAGCCCAAGATTATTATAACGGATGAAGAATTGTTTATTGGTACGGTCAGCGGAAGTGCCCATGTGTGTTATGCTTTAGAGACAGAGTTAAACGGGGAAATGATCATTACCTTTCCCTGGGACTCTCTGACGGTGGCTATTACCGAGGTGCATGACATATTAACAGAGGCTTATCCGCAGATTGAGTTCCATAAAATCACCATTCTCACCGTTGAAGAAACACGGTATGATAACATTATTCAGGCCATAGACATCGCAATAGCGGCTGGATTCGATCAGCCTGGGTTGCAGGTGGCCCCTACGGCTTCGGTGACCTCAGCAATGCGTGGAGGTGGTAACTGATGAGTATGCCTTCCAAGCGTCATGTACCTCTTCTACTTGGCTCAGGAAAATCAGTTGCTGTCAGTCATGGAAAAGACAAGAAGGTTACGCTTTCCCTCACATCCATGATTGATATGTTCACTATTCTTCTTGTTTTCCTTCTGAAGAGTTATTCAACAGATGGTCAGCTTGTTACTGTTAGCGACCAGCTTATTTTACCCAAAGCCCGAGTAGAGAAGAAGGTTGAGTTGAAACTTGATATTCAAGTTAACAATTCTTTCATAGTTGTTGACGGCGATCCAATTGTTGCCGTTACAGATGATCTGCTCAACTCCGGGAATTCAATACCTGAACTCGTCACTCGCCTTCGTGATCACATGGAATATTCCAGACTAACCAGAGGTACACTTAATGAAGAGGATACGAAGATCAACATCCAGGGAGATGTGGGCATTCCGGCGATACTTCTTCAGAGAGTAATGGCAAGTTGTTCGGAAGCCGGTTATGTCGGGCAGAATCTGGCTGTGATCAAGGAGGAGCCAGCTGAAGGTGGTGAAGTCTGATGGGCACTGAAGTTAGAAAAATTCTCGCTGTAGCATCAATGAGAGACGGTAAGGTTATTACGAAACTCCTTCCAGGGGATAAAGAGATCACCCTTGGATCCGGATACAACAACAACCTCTCCGTGGAAGCTCCTGGAGTACCGGATTCTCTGGTGTTTTTAAAACGGGGAGCTGATAAGGATACCTGGGAACTCAGAATATCGGATTCCATGGATGCGCAGATTACGTCATCAAATGGTTCCAAATTGCGATTTAGCGATCTTAAAGGCCTAGGTATTTACAGCACTGACGAGGATGGTAACTATCTCCTAAAGGTAAATTACGGAGATCAGGGCGTAATAAATGCAGGTCCGTTCCTGATTCATTTTGGCTTTATTGATCCTCCCAAGGTTTCTCAGAAGAAACCTGAACCAAAGATTAAACCTGTAGTTAAAAAGGAAGTTCCGGTTGAAGCTCCAGACAAGAGGATGCTCAAGCTGAACATTGAGGATGCAGCTGGTCGTCGAGAAATTTTCCCGAATGCCGGTATCATGACAATTGGCAAGGCGGATTACAATACTGTTTCCGTCAATGTTGGCAACCTACCCAGAATTCACACTCTTCTTGAACCGGAGTCGGGCAACAAGTACATTCTCAGGTTACTTCCAGAAATTAAGGGCGGAGTCGAGGTAAAGGGTAGCGTAATACCATTTTCTACCCTGATTGAAAGGAATCTTCTTAAGCAGGAGAAACCTGGAGACCCGTATATCTGGATTTTTGACAGAAATGTATCCGGTGTATTCACATTTGCCGGCACAGAAGTTTTTTTCAGTTTTGCAGAACCGCCTGCTGAAGTACTGAAACCCAAGCCAAAGCCGGTAGTACCAAGGGTTAAAGCCAAACCTGCGATTTATGACTGGAAGATCTTTGCCGCCAGACCTCACGAAAGACTTGCTTTCCATGAGGAGAAAAGTGAGAACAGCAGGTTCAAGATCCTGCTTGGTATCGGTCTTGCTGCTGCGCTTCTTATGGGTGCTGTTACCGACAGACTAATTCTGGTTGTAAAGGAATCCAAGACCCAGATGCTGAGAAGTGCCCCAAGCGCCAGAGTTGCTCAGTTATCTGAAACTCCACCTGCGGCTGAAGCTGGCATGGGAGAAGAGATTATCAGTGATATGCCCGTAGCGGAAGTGGCAACTTCCGGTGGAGCAACTGGTGGTGGTTCTGATGCACCCGCCGGTGGTGGTGCTGCTCAAGGAGCTGATGCTGCAAGTGATGTTCTCAGCAGTATTGGATTTGCCGCTTATGGAACCGGAGCTGCCGGTGGCGGAGCCGGATTTGTTGGAGATCTTCAAAGTGCAGCTTCTTCAGGTACTGGTCTTGCATCAGGACAAAGCGGTCAAGCTCTTATAGCAGGTGCAGGTGGTGGCGGTTCCGGAGGACTTGCAGGTCTGGCCGGCGGCGGCGGCGGCGTAGTTTCTACTGCGGGCACAGTCAGCTCCAGTGATATGCAGGCAGCTCATCAGGCGGCTCAAGTTTCCTTCAGTGCCAGTGCATCCGGTGAGGCCATTGATCTGGGCTACAGAAACATGACCGATATCAGACGTAAGATCAATGTTATCAAGATGCGCGTTCAGACTGCATATGAAAGCTTACTCCGAAGTAATCCAGGTGCATCCGGTACAATAACAATTAGTTTTTCTATCACCCCCGGTGGTTCAGTTACCGGAGTATCTGTCAGTTGTCCAGGTGGCCTTGCCAGTTTGCAGGGAACGGTTACAGCAGCGGTCAATTCTCTTAATTTTGGCCCGGCTCCCGAGCAAACAGGCAATCTTCCCGTGACAGTACCGTTCAGTCTGGTACCACCGCAGTAGGTTAGAGAAAATTTAAGAAGAACGGGGGGCTTTAGGCTCCCCGTATTAATTTGAGACAGGAGCACGGATGATTAGGCTGTTTGCATTTGCTTTCCTCATCCTGGGAGTTGCCTGCAAAGGTGAACAAGCGGGAACCAGCCAGCAGACTCAAAATGAATCAGATATCAGATTGCTTGAAGTAGCTGAAGTCATCGGTGTGGATGCAGGGGCCCCGGAGTTTGTTTTTGGTGAAATCCAGGCTATAGGACACAATTCCTCAGGAGAGGTAACGGTACTGGACAGAATCTCTGCCAATATCAGGTTTTACTCCCGGTCAGGTGAGCATCTGAGAACTGTATCACAGCGTGGAGAAGGCCCCGGCGAACTGATTAATCCACTTGCAATGTGTCTCTGGCCCCAGGGAAGGATCAGTGTTCTTGACCCAATGAGAGGGGGATTTTTCGGTTTTTCGAATTCAGGTACATATCTCGGGATAGAACTGGAAATTTCTCGCAGTGCCCATTTGAATACTGTTACCGTCAGTGACAGTGAGTTCGTGGCAGTTAAGAACAGGTTAAGTTTTGAAGGTGAGGCCGGAACCATTACGATCTTTATCGGACTTTTTCCATTTACCTCAGAACCATCAGTTACGTATTGGGAAAAGGAGTTGCCTTTCGACTTGATGGATGTGGGAGATATGTTCCTGGAACATTACCTGTATACAAGCTGGACTGCTGATCAGAACAATGGAAACGTCTACATTTCTCTTTTCAACGAAACAGATTATGAAATACAATGTTTCACTAAATCCGGTAACTTATACAACACCATCACAATGGATCTAGAGCCGGTAGAGAAGACTGAAGCAGAGATTCTCGGGGAAATTGATCATGTAATAGCTTTGCTTACTGCTCTGGAGGGAGGGGAACCACAGTTCAATATCGAATGCGATCCTTTTCCTTACAGATTACCTGTTGCAGAGCTTTGTGTTGATCCGGAGGGCAATGTATGGGCAAGACGGGGTACAACAGAAGAACCATTCTTTGACATCTGGACTCCCGAAGGATATCTGGTAGGGCAGGCTGTTCTAAACGGAGTTGGCTCAGAGAGTCGCTCATGGAATTTTACCATTGATGCAGGTGGTATTCTTGCTTATGACGAGAATCCTGTATTATTCCAGCGAATCTATATCATCGAATAGATCTATCACATGAATCAAATCAAATCCAGCATCTGATGGTTAAAGAAAGAGCCGCAGTTTTATCTGCGGCTCTGTGGTATCTATAGAGAAAGAGACTAGTACATTCCGCCCATTCCGCCCATTCCAGCATCTCCACCAGGCATTGCTTTCTCTGCCTCGGGGATCTCGATGATCACAGCTTCTGTGGTCAGAAGAAGTCCGGCGATTGAGCTTGCGTTCTGAAGAGCAGTTCTTGTAACCTTTGTAGGGTCAACAATACCAGCCTTGAACAGGTCAACATACTCTCCGGTTGCAATGTTCAAACCTTCTACCTCATTCATGCCGCGAACCTTCTCCACAACAATTGCACCCTCCATGCCGGCATTGTATACCAGCTGGCGAAGAGGTGCAGAAAGTGAACGGAGAATAATCTCTGCTCCAACTTTTTCGTCGCCATCAAGCTCAAGAGCCTCAACTGCTTTTTCGCAACGGATAAGAGCTGTTCCTCCTCCGGGGACGATTCCTTCTTCAACAGCAGCGCGTGTGGCGTGAAGAGCATCTTCCACTCTTGCTTTTTTCTCTTTCATCTCGGTCTCAGTGGCTGCGCCAACATTAATTCTGGCAACTCCACCTGCGAGCTTGGCAAGTCTTTCCTGAAGCTTCTCACGATCGTAGTCGCTTGTGGTGTCTTCTATCTGACGGCGGATCTGTCCTACGCGACCTTTGATATCCTCAGTGATTCCGCTACCCTCGATGATTGTTGTGTTGTCCTTGTCGATCTTAACAACACCACAGGATCCAAGGTCTTCCATGGTAACGTTCTCAAGTTTGATGCCAAGGTCCTCAGTAACAGAGCGTCCTCCGGTAAGTATTGCAAGATCTTCAAGCATAGCCTTGCGACGATCGCCGTATCCTGGAGCCTTTACTGCAGCTATCTGAAGCATTCCGCGGACCTTGTTCACTACCAGTGTTGCAAGTGCTTCACCCTCGATGTCCTCTGCTATGATAAGCAGTGGACGACCTTGCTGGGCCACTTTTTCAAGAATAGGAAGAAGGTCTTTAACGTTGCTGATCTTCTTCTCATAAATAAGGATAAATGGTTTTTCGAGAAGAACTTCCATTGCCTCCGGATCGGTTACAAAGTAGGGACTGAGGTATCCGCGATCAAACTGCATTCCCTCAACCACATCGAGAGTAGTGTCCATGGACTTGGCTTCCTCAACACTGATGGTGCCATCCTTGCCAACTTTTTCCATGGCATCACCGATGATGACTCCGATCTCGCTGTCATTGTTGGCACTGATTGTGGCAACCTGCTGGATCTCTTCTTTGCCGCGAACTTCTTTGCTGAGTTTTCTCAGTTCCTCAGTAACAGTATTCACTGCCTTGTCTACTCCGCGCTTAAGAGCCATTGGACTTGCTCCGGCGGTGACATTCCTGAAGCCTTCACGGTAGATGGCTTCAGCAAGAAGAGTTGCTGTTGTGGTTCCGTCACCGGCAACATCACTTGTCTTGCTGGCAACTTCACGAATGAGCTGGGCCCCGATGTTCTCGAACTTGTCTGGAAGTTCGATCTCCTTTGCCACAGTTACACCATCTTTGGTGATGGTAGGGCTGCCCCACTTTTTCTCTATAAGAACATTACGACCCTTGGGTCCAAGTGTGATCTTAACAGCTTTTGAAAGTTGCTCCACACCTGAAAGGATGGCATGTCTGGCATCCTGATTGAATTTCAGTTCCTTACCTGGCATATCTGATTTCTCCTTAATTTTCTATGACGGCAAGTATGTCATCCTCGCGGATGATAACAAGATCTTCGCCGTTTACTTTAACCTCAGTGCCACTGTACTTTCCTATGAGAATCTTATCTCCCTCTTTAACAACCGGAGCAATAAATTCTCCAGAGTCACTGCGCTTGCCCTGACCCACGGCAACAATGGTTCCCTCAAGGGGTTTTTCTTTGGCTGTATCTGGAATGACTATCCCACCCATTATTACTTCTTTGGCCTCTTCACGACGGACGATGATCCTGTCGAAGAGTGGTCTAACTTTCAGTTCTGCCACTTTTGATCTCCTTTCAAAGAGAAATTTCTGGCATTGTTAACTACCTTTTTGTCACTATCTGTCCGATGAATATGGTGAAGCAAAGAGTGTGCCAGAGAAAAGCACACTTACAGACGACTCTACAAAATGTTGCGGTACAGATACAAGAGGGCTGACAGTTCTACGGCTGGATCGGTGAGTTAAAGCGATTGTTACTGGTATGTGCCAGTTTGACGCATGGAGAAAGTAATAGCTTGTTTGATATATTCCCTGCTCAATGTAATCTTGTTTAAAGCCATGGAGGTAGTAATGTCTTCGAGAGTTATCATAAATTGTGATGGAGCCAGTCTTGAACAGGTAAGACAGGTAGTGGAAGGTGCATCTTTTGATCTAAGTGATGAGGCAGTAGCTGCTATTACAGAAGCTCGATCAAAGATAAATGATCTTCTCCAGTCCGGGAAGCCGATCTATGGAGTGAACACAGGATTCGGCCGACTGGCGAGCACTGTAGTTCCCGGAGATGAACTCGGTCTTCTTCAGAGAAACCTTCTCTTGAGTCATGCCTGCAGTACTGGAGCCTTGTTCCCATCATCTGTTGTGCGAATAATGATTTTTCTCAGAGTTGCTTCACTTGCCAGAGGAAGAAGCGGTATCCGTCTGGAAACAGTCAATGCCCTTATCAAGCTTGGTAACAGCTCCTTTATTCCTGCTGTACCTTCACAGGGATCGCTTGGGGCCTCAGGTGACCTTGCACCACTCTCCCACATGTGTCTTCCTATCCTGGGAGAGGGAGAATGTGTTGATCAGGACGGATTGATCGTGTCCGGGGCAGAGGCTCTTGAGGAGATAGGGATCGCACCGGTTAAGCTTGCGGCAAAGGAGGGGCTTGCACTCATTAATGGAACACAGGCAATGACCGCTTTGATGTGTTCTGCGGTTCTCGATTCACAGAACTTGATGAATGCTGCTGATGCCACAGCAGCAATTACTCTTGAAGCACTGCTGGGTACTGATTCGGCACTGGATCCTGAGCTCATAGGTCTCAGGCCGCATCCCGGAGCATTAGAGTCTGCAGAGTTTATCAGGAAGCATCTTGAAGGCTCCGAAATTCTTCACAGTCATCCCTCTTGCGGTAAGGTACAGGATGCTTATTCCCTCAGGTGTACACCCCAGGTTCATGGAGCATCAAGAGATGCATTGAAGTACATAGAAACCACTCTTGAGAGAGAATTGAAAGCCGTTACAGATAATCCTCTTCTAATGGAGGATGGCAGAGCTGTCAGTGGCGGCAACTTTCACGGGCAGCCAGTTGCTCTGGCGGCAGATCATTTGAAGATTGCAGTAGCAGAGCTTGCAAATATTTCCGAAAGAAGAACCGAGAGGCTGCTTAATCCGGATTTAAGCGGGTTGCCTGCGTTTCTTTCTCCAGCTCCCGGGACTAACTCAGGGTTGATGATAGCCCAGTATACGTCAGCTTCACTGGTGAGTGAGAACAAGGTTCTTGCACATCCGGCAAGCGTAGACAGTATCTCAGTTAGTGGTTGTCAGGAGGATCATGTAAGTATGGGTACTACTTCCGCAAGACAGGCTGTAGAAATAGTCAGGAACAGCTGTCATGTGCTTGCCACAGAGCTTGTTGCTGCAGTTCAGGCGCACAGGTTACTGGATCGTGGAGTTATGGGAAATGGTACACAGAAAACCTTTGATCTGGTTTCTGATGTGTTTCCTCCACTTGATAAGGATAGGCAGTTTGTAGGAGATATTGAGGCTGTTGCATGCTTGATCCGAGAGGGAGGTTTCCGCTGATAAAGAACTGACCAGTTTGTAAACATCGGGGTGCTGTTGTTTCAACGGCTGAGAACAAACCCGTATAACCTGATCCGGATAATGCCGGCGTAGGGAATGGTATGAGAGTCATCTGTTCAACTGCAAATCGGCTTACCGGATCACATGAGGAGAGAACATGGAATCTGTGGTAAGCTCGGAAATTATCAACTCTTTTTTTCAGAAGCTGAATGACAGTCTGAAAGCGGATGTGGCTGTTGTTGGTGGCGGTCCTTCGGGGTTGCTTGCTGCTGCTGTAATAGCAGAGAAGGGCTATTCCGTCAATTTGTATGAGAGAAATCTGGCTCCCGGAGGCGGTATGTGGGGAGGAGCCATGATGTTCAACAGTATTCTTATTGAGGAGAATGTTTCCTCAATCGCCAGAGAATCAAGAATCAATCTTTCTCCAGGCGAACATGGGAATTTTGTTGTTGATTCCGTCCAGGCAACTGCTGCTCTTATCAACAGAGCATGCTGCTCCGGGGTAAGGATATTTAACTGTATCACTGTTGATGATTTAACTTTCAACAGGAACGAAGAAGTCAACGGTGTTGTTATCAACTGGTCTCCAGTTCTGCAGAAGGGGATGATGGTAGACCCTCTGATGACAGGGGCGGAAGCAGTTCTTGATGCTACCGGTCATCCAGCAGAGATTGCTGCACAGCTGGTTCGAAAGAATGGTGTCGAGTTATCAACTCCATCCGGTGGAGTGATTGGCGAGAGAAGCTTGAACGTTGAGCTGGGAGAGCAGAACACAGTAGAGTTCACCGGAGAAATCTATCCCGGTCTTTTTGTCAGTGGAATGAGTGCCTGTGCTGTGGCTGGTGGTTACAGGATGGGACCCATTTTTGGAGGAATGCTTCGGTCCGGAAGCAAGGTTGCCGGTGAAATAATCAAGAGAATAGAGAGAATCCGGTAGTAGTTTTAGTAGAGCCCTGGATCCCGACTGGGTGAAGGGGCTCCTATACTGTCTGCACCATCCTCATCACCGAACCCCATTTCCTCCAGTTCCTGTTCGATCTTTTCTGGATCTTCTCCGGACTCAAGTCTTCCAAGGGCATGTTCAAGTTCAGGCCCCAGATCCTCACCCATTTCATCTGCCATTCGGCGAACTGCCCTGGCCATTGATCTCGGATCGTTTTCATCAATGTCAGCCATATCAGCAGTTATTTCATCGTCTGATCTTGATTTAGACGAGGTGGTGGAAAATTGACTCATTACCCGTTCCAGGTCTCCCTGTTTGCATTTCGGGCAAAGAAGATCTTCTGATTTTCTGTTCCCTCGAATCAGGAACTGGTAAATGGTGTTGCATGTGTTGCAGTAATATTCATAGATTGGCATTTTTGTCTCCTGTATTGAGGAAGCGGCTGAAAACTCCTCCACCCATGGCTACTCCAGTTGCTCTCGAGACCACATGGCATTTCACAACAAAAGAATGATAAACTCTCGGGTCATTCAAGCCAAACAGTCCTTCAAGATTTCCCTGGCCTTTAGCCAGAATTAAGTCAGCAGATTCGTATATCTCTCTGGCTTTACCCTTGAGCATATCAGGTATTGTTGCAGGTACATCAATACCACTGGATACTATTTCAGCAAACCTGTCCAGTCCGGCCATTTCGGCATCCTTGAGAATTGCATCGTTCATCACAGGGAATTCTCTGGTCATATAATATCTGTTTCCTTTGAAAGATGTCAGATCCAGAAAGAGTTTGTCTATGACAGTTTCACCTGCATTATCCCCTAAGACAAGAAGAACATCTGCTTCATCGAGAGAGTTTATGAAACTTTCAGTTTCATCTACTGCAAGAGGAGAGGAAAGGGTATTCAGCAGCTGGAGGGTTTCCGGTATCGGAGTACATTGACCCACATCAATGAGATTACACCAGGTTCCGGCTGCAAGTGCCATTGCCTGAGGTGATTGTGATTCTAAAAAAGTACTCTTCAGCTCTTCATAGTGAAGCAGCATCTGCCTTGTAAAGTATTCTTTCTCTTTATGAAAAATATCATTACCTGTAACTGATGCCTTCCTTAGAAGAGCCCAGGATTCTGAGCCTGCCAGCGGAGGAGTGATCCCCTGCTCAAGATTCTTTTCTACGAGAGTTATGAGTTTACCGTACTGTTCAACGGAAAGACCTGCCCGGGTGACAAAATCAGAAAAGCCGTTCCTGAAGCAATCAAAGCACTCAACCTCTGGATTAAGAGCCAATTACAGCTTCCTCTATGAACATTTGATGAACTCTCGAGTCACCGGTGAGCTCAGGATGAAAACTGCTGAGCCAGATGTTTTCATGTCTGATAAAAACGGCTCCTTCGTTTACAGAGCACAAAATATCACAATTGCTGGAAAGAGGAAAGAGAAGAGGCGCTCTGATAAATACGCCGGGAAAAGGTTCATCCAGACCTTTTATGATCAGGTCTTCCTGGAAGCTTGCAGACTGTCTGCCAAAACTGTTTCGTTCTGAACGTACCGGAGCCAGATCCAAGCTCGGTTGGCGGACCTTATGATTTTTTTCAGTGATCTCACTGGACAGAAGAATGGAACCGGCGCAGGTACCCCAGACGGGAATACCTGCATCTGCAAGTTTTTTTACAGGAGACACCAGGTTCCAGCGCACAAGCAGTCTGATCAGTGCGGTAGACTCGCCTCCCGGGATAATCAGGGCACTTATTCCCTGCAGATCCTGGGGGGTTCTGACACAAACAGTGGTACAACTTAAAGTGCTAAGCATGTCTATGTGCTCTGAAACGCCCCCCTGCAGGGCGAGTACTCCAATGTGCGGTATCATGCTACCAGCCTCTGTCAGCCATTCTTTCATTTTCCGGAATTGTTGAAATGTTGATTCCAACCATTGCTTCTCCAAGACCTGCGCTTACTTTTGCAATTACCTCTGGATCGTTAAACTGGCTCACAGCTTCAACGATGGCCTTTGCTCTCACTGCAGGGTTGCCGCTCTTGAAAATACCACTGCCCACGAAAACTCCATCCAGACCAAGCTGCATCATAAGAGCGGCGTCTGACGGAGTAGCAATTCCACCTGCGGCAAAATTGACAACAGGAAGCTTACCATTCTCGTGTACATATTTAACCAGTTCGTATGGAGCACCCATCACTTTAGCAATGGTCATGAGTTCTTCAAATGGGGTTGCTTTAAGTATTTTTATTTCTCCAAGAACAGAACGGGCATGACGAACAGCTTCAACCACATTGCCTGTTCCTGCTTCTCCTTTGGTACGAATCATGGCTGCGCCTTCTGCTATTCTTCTCAGAGCTTCAGCAAGAACCGTTGCACCACAAACAAAGGGAACTTTGTAATTCCATTTGTTAACGTGGTTTGATTCATCTGCAGGTGTCAGAACTTCAGACTCGTCAATGAAATCGATATCCAGGGCCTGAAGAACCTGAGCTTCCACGAAATGCCCAATCCTGCATTTTGCCATTACAGGAATCGTAACAGCTTTCTGAATTCCCATGATCATATCCGGGTCGGACATTCTAGCCACACCGCCCTGGACCCTGATGTCTGCAGGTACCCTTTCAAGAGCCATAACAGCCACTGCACCGGCTTCCTGTGCAATCAGAGCCTGCTCAGCATTAACAACATCCATGATCACTCCGCCCTTGAGCATGCGGGCGTGACCAGTCTTCACTTTCCAAGTGCCATCATCGCGAATAAAACTCATAATGTTACCTCGTGGATTGAACGGACTCAAGAAATTCCCCGCCTCTGGTTTCCCATCTTGCAAAGGATGCTAAAAGAATCTCTTCCGAAGAAGCAGTATGTGTTGAACCAACTGATTCTTTGAAGACATTGATGCAATCAGCTGAAGATTTGAGGTATGCTGTCCATGAATCCAGCACCTCTGCAGGAAGGGTCTCGCCATTACTAAGAATGGCAACCTCTAAAGCAGCCTCAGCTCTAAGAATTGCAGTTCCTGCCATAAAGAGACCGAAAGATTCATCACCCCGATCTTCTGTGATATTCACCCATGCATCCATTAGCCCAGCCACTTCTCTGTCAAGCGAACTGAATGTCTCAGAATCGATAGACTGAGAAAACGCAAGAACCGCAAAAAGCATAAGTATAATCAGCTGTTTCATCATGGGCGTAACATACAACAGAGACCACCTCGCCGGAAGGCGTTTACACTTTGCATTCTGTGTTGTATTATGTGGGGTCTGTGGAAATTCATGCTTCCCGATGGAGGGCTTTTGAAGCTATTTGCACTTCTGATTGTTGCGGTATGTTTTACTGCTGTAGGCGATGTTGTTCTGGATTGTTCAAGTATCGGCCTACCTGTCTCTTCAGCCCTTTTGACTGAAGAATTATTCATTATTGAGATGGATGGCAGTCTTGCACAGGGAGATTCGCTGTTGAAGCATTACGGGGGAATTTTCTTTCTTCTTGCAGATAGCATTGCATCGGGCTGGTCAATTGTGGGACTGCAGGTTGACATACCCGGCGCTTCACTGATTCTTTTTCGTGAGGATGTTTTCAGTGCTGTTGAACGGATGCAGCAGGGGCTTTCTGAAGAGGTTCTTGCCAGTTGGATTCTTGAGCACACCTGGGTAACAAGGAACGAGTAGCTACAACCCGCCTTTCCCGAAAAGTACCACAGGAATTGTCTTCATTATCAGTCTGAAATCCAGAGAGTGCGACGAATCGATGGTGTAAAGAAAATCCAGAAATTGTGCTTGATCAAATGGCAGTCTGCTTCTGCCGTATACCTGCCATATACCCGACAGTCCCGGTTTTACCGCAAATCTTCTTCTCTGCCAGCCACTGTAGTGTTCCAGTTCATAAGGAATGCATGGTCTTGGTCCAACCATCGCCATCTCACCTCGAAGGACATTCACCAGTTGCGGAAGTTCATCAATTGATGTTTTTCTTATGACTCTTCCTATTCCTGTAACTCTTGATGTCTGGTTCAATTTGAAAGAATTTCCTTCTCCTCTTCCCTGCGCGGTTTTCCCACTGGCATAGTCCTTAAAATATTTTTTGTGCTCCTGGACATTTATCCCCCCCTCTTTCATGGAGCGAAATTTGAGGAAACCGAAGTTCTTGAGGTTTTTCCCCACCCGTTCCTGCTTGAACAGAACCTTGCCCTTGCTGGAAAGCTTTATTCCCAAGGCTGTGGTAAGGAAAACAGGAGACAAAAGGATAAGTCCTGTGAAGGAAAGAAGAACATCACTAAATCTTCTAATGGAGATCTCAATTGGTCGCTTTCCTTTCTTAAGGAAAGTGAGGGCTCCGTAGTCACTGAGACTGAACCATGGGTCAAAATATCCCAGATCCAGAATCCCGGGAGCATAAACAACAAATGGAACACCTGCATCATTAAGCTGAATGCTGCTGTTCGCTATGCAGTTAAAATCGTGCCTCTGGTCAAAAAGTATAACTGCACCGCTGCAGTTCTTCACCTTCATCTGCTCAAAAACGAGATTGGTTAATTCATCGGGATCAAGAGGAAGAGTTTCAGGGAATTGAACCACCCTCTTATCGGAAGCATAAATAGACGATCTGCGTAACAGGGATGTTATGCTTTTGTTTCTGGAAGGATTACCTGCAATAAGGAGATTGGATCTGGAACTTCTTTTGCCGCCGTAGAAAGATCTGAAAAGACCCGGCAGAATCATCATTTTAATAGCCAGAGTTATTATCAGCCAGATCAGCATGTTGAAAACGATCACAAACCTGCTGTCTATGAAGAGAAGTCTGGTTTCCTTGAACAGAAAAAGCATCAGCATGAAAGATCCCGTTACAATTAATGTCATCCTCAATGTTCTGTAGAGTAACATTGGTCTGTTCAGGGTTGTTCTAACCGAGTACAGATTTTCCATCACTGATATTACATAATAGCCCAGCATAAAAAAGGATGCAGTACCCAGATATTCAGAGACAGGGAACGCTGAGAATCTACCGAATCTGATCAAAATGGCCAGAGCGAGAGCAGTAGCAACGGTGAAGAAATCAGCTATCACCGCTGCCATATAGTACCTGGTATTCAAAGAAAGGGTCTTTTTTACTGACAAGCTCAGCCTTTCTTGAAAAATTCTTTCACTTCAGAAGCAACCTCGTTCTGCTGCTCTTCTGTAAGTTCAGGGAACATTGGTAGAGTCATATTCTCATAAGCATTTTTCTCACAGACAGGAAAGTCACCTTTTGAGTAATCCAGGTAACCGTATGCCTTCTGTGTGTGAAGTGGTTCAGGATAGTGGAGACCTGCCCCGATCTGTCTGCTTGCCAGATATTCTCTCAGTCTATCTCTTACAGGGGTGTGAAGAGCATACAAATGGAATACATGCCTGGTATCGTTCACAGTTACAGGCAACTCAACAGGAAGATCTTTCAGCAGGGTGTTGTATCTGGCAGCAGCAGCAATCCTGTTATTGTTCCACTGGTGTATGTACTTTGTCTTTATTCCCAGCACAGCACCTTGAAAAGCACTCATTCGGTAGTTATGCCCGATAAAGTTATAGAAGTATTTTTCCTGGGAGCCATGATCACGAAGTGTTCTCATTCTTGCAGCGATCTCATCATTGTCTGTGGTAATTGCTCCGCCTTCACCGTAGGCACCCATGTTTTTACCAGGGTAGAAGCTGAAACTGGCAACATCACCGAAACTACCGGTCATCTGGCCGAATCTTGAGCCGTCATGAGACTGTGCCGCATCTTCGTAAAGGAACAGACCGTACTTGTCTGCTATTTTCTGAAGAGCCTTATAGTCTGCAGCCTGTCCGTAAAGGTCTACACCTACTATTCCTTTAATAACAGCTCCGGTTTTCGGATCAACCGGTTTTCCGGTAGAGGAACAGCCCGCAAGGAATTCCTCTGTTTTTTCTGGGGAGAGATTCCATGTAATCGGATCAGCGTCAACGAAAACTGGAACATGGCCAGCCAGAACAATACCCTCGGCAGTGGCTGTGAATGTGTTGGGCGGTGTGATAAGACCGC
>JAOZRM010000020.1:0-18277 GCA_029940175.1 Candidatus Sabulitectum sp.
CCCTTATTGGTGAAGAACTATATGCAGCCAGTGCCTACCTTGGCCGTGAGCCCAAGCAGCTCGGGTCCATCAAGGGGCAGGATGCCTGCAAGGGAATAATCATGGCAGTTATAACTATTGGGGTGGTTCTTTCGCTTACCGACCTTATCGCCGGCACAGAAACACTGAGCTGGCTTAAAAATATTATCACCATGCCTATAGTGGACTAACCCACCGAAAGGAGAGGATTCAATGAAAAGATCTGTTCCTCTTGCGATAGTCATGGTGGGCGGAATACTGTTCATGATACAGTATTTCATTCCCCACCAGCATTCGCAGACACTGTTTGACTATTACACAGAGTGGGCGCCTCTTGTTGGCGCATTTGCTCTTGTTCTTGGTGTTGGAAGTCTTTACAGGCTTCATTCCCACAAGATAAAGAGGAAGGCAAAGAACTGGCAGTACAGTTATGCAGTTCTTATTCCTCTGTTTGCTGTTCCTTTCTTTGCCCTCATTATGCCTGAGAGCCTCGGTGGAGGTATCATGCAGACAATGGGTGGAGACAGAGTTACACAGGGAGTTTTTGACTTTGCCTACATGAATATACAGGTGCCAATTCAAGCCACCATGTTCAGCCTTCTGGCATTCTATATTGCAAGTGCAGCTTTCCGTGCCTTCAGAGCCAAATCGGCACTGGCCACGGTTCTGCTTCTTTCAGCGGTAATAGTAATGCTGGGTCAGGTGCCGATTGGCGAGCTTATCGGTGAGTGGTTCCCGAAAATAGGTCTCTGGATACTCAGATATCCTAATACAGGAGCAAAGCGAGCCATCGCTCTTGGTGTTGGTTTTGGTATTCTTGCAACACAGCTTAAAATCATCTTCGGCGTCGAGCGTAATTGGCTCGGCGGAGCCGGCGAGTAAGGGGGGAAATATGAGCATCTGGGAAAAAATGTTAAATCTGGACAGGCGTTGGATTTTCCTTCTCATAGGAATCGCATGCATTGTTCCTTTCTTTACTCCCCTGGGTTTACCTATTCTACCCTCGGCTGAAGTACTGGGGATCTACGATCATATCGAAGGTCTGGGACCAGATAATGCAATATTCGTAGGTTTTGATTTCGATCCGGGAACCGCTGCAGAGAACATGCCCATGGGTGTTGCTGTTCTTCGTCATGCTTTTGCCAGAAACATTCCTGTTTTCATAACTGCTTACACGCCACTGGGGCAGGGTATGGCAGCTATGGCAGTTGAAGAAGTAACAGACGAGACTACAGATGACTATTTCCAGTATGTGAACTGGGAAGACTGGGTTACTATCCGTGAGCAGGGAATTATAGATAGAGCGGGAATAGAAGAAGCCTGGATAGCAGAAGGCAATGTTCTTCCTGAAAATGCCCGTGGATGGGTTTTTGAAGGCAGAGACATTGCAATGCTCGGTTATCTTCCTTATTTCCATCTTGTGATTCTGGGCATGAGCAGCTCTATTGCCTCTCAGTACCCTACTGATGTTGGCGGTACACCTCTCGAGGATATGCCAATGTACCAGGAGCACAAAAGCCTCAGAGAAATTGACCTTGCGGTTACTACCGCAGGTTCAAGTGCCTGCGTATCCTGGATAACCTATGGCCGTGAGAAGATAGGTCTTCCCATCGCCTTTGGTGTAACGGCAGTTATGGCCACGGATTACTATATTTTCATCCAGTCCGGGCAGACCGTTGGCCAGATGGGTGGACTGAGAGGTGCAGCAGAGTACGAAGTTCTTCTTAATGAGAACGGGTACAACAAGGGTTTCGGTAAAGCCTTTGTCGGGATGGATGTTCAAAACATTGCACATCTGTTGATCATCTTCCTTGTTGTTCTGGGCAACATTGCCTTCTTTGCCGGAGGCTTTAACAAGAAAACCAAACTTAAGGGAAGGAGGTAGATCATGACTGAGACCATTGGACTCTGGGTAGCGGCTATTTTCACAATCGGTATCTACTCTTTCCTGTACAAGGAAAACCCTCTCTACCGTCTTGCAGAGCATCTTGTGGTTGGAATATCCACGGGATACGGCATCACAATTACATACACAAATGTGATTCAACCAAGGCTTGTGGAGCCCATTGCAAATGGGGAACCAGGTGCATGGATATTGATCATTCCTGCTTTGCTTGGTCTTCTCTATATCACAAGATTCTTTCCAAACATTGCCTGGCTCAGCAGATACCCCATGGCTTTCATCATGGGAGCATCCATGGGTATCGGTTTCCCGCTGTCTATGAAGGCAAGTGTGCTCAGACAGCTTGAAGCATCGCTTATACCTCTATATGAAACAGGTATGGCCTGGGACGTGGTGATAGGTAATGTAGTGATGGTTCTGGGAACTCTGGCAGCGCTTATCTACTTCTTCTTCAGTAAGCCTCACAAGGGGCCGTTCTTTGGAACAGGTTCAAGGATAGGTATCTGGGTTATCATGGTCGGTTTCGGAGCCACCTTCGGCTTCACCGTCATGGGCCGTATCAGCCTTCTGATCGGTCGTATTCAGTTCCTTCTGGGAGACTGGCTGCACATCATAAAGTAGCCTGACCCTCTGATACGAAAAGAAGAATCCCCTGGCATTCAGCCGGGGGATTCTTCTTTAAATCACAAAGGATCTTCTGGAACTTATTCCCGTATTCCATTTATAACTTACTGAACCGAAAGAAAAAAGAGGTTTTTCCAATGTCGGTCATCCTCTAAATCAGAAGGGGAGAGAATATGGTAAACGAAAGTAAAACCACGAAGATCATTCGGTGGACTGCCAGAATTACTTCAGCGATCACTGCATTGATAATTCTAATGTTTTTTATTGGCGAGGATTCTGAAGAGGGCTACGAGTCACTGCTGCATCTCTCACTGAAGAACTCATTGCTCATGGTGGCATTCTTTGCACTTTGGCTGGGTTTAATTCTCGGATGGAAATGGGAGCTTGCCGGTGGAATGCTTACAATATCGGGACTGGCTGTTTTTTACCTGATTTATTATCTGTTCTCAGCTTCTTTCCCAAGAGGCCCGTTCTTCCTGATCTTTGCCTCTCCGGGGTTCCTTTACCTGTATCTCGGTATCGCATGCAGAAAGTCCGGCTGGATATAGGAGCTTGACCGAAAATACTGAATTGGCATTAGCAACCACACGAACGGCTACAATGCACGCCGATTATCGTCAAATAGCGCTGCTATTCCGTGCTACCGCTCGGGACGCTTACTGTGGGGTTAAGTTGCTTTCTTCTCTAACCAGCATACATTCTATCTCGTTCGTGAGGCGCTACTGCTCAATGCCTATTCCCGGACAAGCTCCTAGCTGATCCTGCTCGCCGGATAAAAAGAAAAAGTGGCCTTAAATATTATCTCATTATTGATACAGTAGTACTTTATTCATTCCGTTTACCCTTGGCTGCATGTGCATGTCATCATAGCAGACTGAACAGTATTGATTTTTCCGCTTTTGCGAGTTTGCAAAGATTACTTTCAGAGTTAGTGGGCAGGCATGTTGATCTGGTCACACCTGATGCTCTGCACAAGGCATTGAAACACAATATTGTAAAAGAAGCAGTTCGAGCCATATAGGTCAGGAATGCGGCACTTGCCAGAATATACAAACATTGTATATTGATTAATGAAAGTGAGGAAATGAATGGGAACAAAGACCGTAAATATTGCTTTTCAGGAAAGCCTGCTTCGGGAGATTGACGAGGTTGCTCAAATGGAGTCACGCAGTCGTTCGGACTTTCTGCGTGAAGCAGCAAGAGCGTATATAAGCCGTAGGCAGCGATGGATCAATATCTTTGCGATGGGGCATGAGATAGCAGTGAGAGAAAAACTTACTGCAGAAGATGTTCAGAAGGAAATCAGAGCTTATCGCAAAGACAGGAACCGCAATCAGTGAGTTCTTTGCGGGTTGTTCTGGATTCAAATGTATTTATCTCAGCTTTTCTTTTCGGAGGAGTTCCTGCTGGTGTTATAGGGCTTGCCCTTGGAGGTTCAATTCTTGTTTATACGTCAATCCCGATTCTGGATGAGATACGCGATGTTCTCAGGAGACCCAAATTCGGACTTTCCTCCAGCCAGGCTTTTACGCTGATTGAAGAAATTCACAGTCTTTGCCGGATAGTTTCTTCAGAAGGGCCAGTGCTAGCAGTAAAGGAAGACCCGGATGATAATAAGATTCTTGAATGTGCATTGGCTGCAGAAGCCGGGGTGATTGTCTCTGGAGATCTACACTTACTCCGTCTTCAACAGTGGCGTGGCATAAAGATTTTAACACCTGCCGATTTCATGAAAGAAGCAGAGCATCTCTCGAAGAAGTAATGGTACGCCACAATACAAATACAGAATTAACTGGTTTCAGTCAGAACAGACCGTTCTGAATTGTTGTATCCTGCTCAAGCGGGTTTCGGTGCATCACAGGAAGAAGACAAGAGAATTGTCGTTACCGCCAACAATAGCATGATCCATTTCTTTGTTTTCATTTGCTCTCCTTTCCCTGATATATAACAGGTACTGCTTATTGTTCCGGTTATGCTATTGCTTATCAGATACTCTCATACAATAATAATGTAATGAGAGTGAAGGGTGGGAAGTGGATAGATGCCTGTAATATCAATGTTTTATGGGATAATTGTTCATCTTTACTTTGCGGATAACCGCAAACACAGTAGGCCACACATTCATGTTTCATACCAGGGTATGGAAGCTGTTGTTGCAATACCTGATGGTGATGTTCTTGCTGGTTCACTACCGTCAAACAAAATGAAACTTGTACAGGCATGGTTGGAAATCCACAGAGATGAGCTGGTCGCAGACTGGGAGCTGGCTGTGAGCGGGCAGCAACCGTACAAAATTGAACCGCTGAGGTAAGATCATGAATCCGAGAGTTGAAAGTGTTACTACTACAGAAGACTATCAGCTGATTGTTGTGTTCACAAATGGAGAAAAAGCTGTTTTTGATTGTTCATACCTGCTTGATTTCGGCGTTTTTAAAGAGCTTAGGGACACCAGCTATTTCAAACAGGCAAGAGTTGAATATGGAACAGTGACATGGCCGAATGAACAGGACATCTGCCCTGATACGTTGTATGAGGATTCAGTGAAAGAACCGCAGAAAACAACAAGAAATAATACTCTAAGATAGTCAGAAATAACTGTTTGAAGAATACTGCCAGAAATGACTTCCATGCTTTGTTGCAGATTTCATTATTGGCAATCTTCAGCTCCTATGCAGGAATAATGCAAAGGAAGTAGAGCAGACGAGCTACTGAGGAGTGTTATCGGATTGAAGGTTTTAATGCTGTACAGGATTGTCTGTAAGCAGCTTCTTGAATGGAATGATGCAAATGGCTCGAATTTCTGATACTGCAGAGCAATTGAAAACACTGGTTCGAAAGTACAATCTTGTTTTCGGGATATACTACAGCAGGTACAGAAGGCAACTGATCATTGCTGCATTGCTGCTTTTGTTCAATGCCCTGTTGATAATGCCAGCTCCTATGATTATCAGACAGATTGTAGATGTGGCAATTCCCGGCGCAGACAGCCGCATGCTTTTGACCCAGGCCATTATTTGTGTTTCCATATTTGTAACCATGGGAATTTCCGGTTACATTGCCGGAATTATGTTCTACAATTTGAATTCGCAGATAATGATGGACCTGCGTTTGAGGTTACTGAAGAAGTATGCGTATTCGAATTTCAAAACATTCAATCAATACAGTCCAGATTATATGTTGTCTCGAATCAGTCAGGACCCTGGTTACATAAATACTCTGTTTGGTCATCAGCTTGTTGTTTTGTTAAAGGATGTTCTAATATTTTTTGTAAGTATTATCGGAATGTTTCTTGTAAGCGTCAGACTTGCTTTTGCGGCGGCTGTTCTGTTTCCACTTCTTGTCCTGTTTACGCTTCGTTACAGCTCCAGAATGAAGAGAATCTTTACGGATTTTCTTGAGAACAGGGCATTTGAGATTTCAGCTTTGCAGGAATCCCTTAGATTCCTGAAATTTCTTAAGAGGTCAAACAGAGAAAACTCAGCGGCAAAACGGTATTTCAGTTCGGCAATTCCAGCTTTCAGAAATCATATTGAGTATGGCAGGCATGAGCAGAGTCACAAGGCTCTTACCGGTTTCTTCTCGTCGGCAATACCACTACTTACCTTTGTTTACGGGGGCCTTCTTGTGATTAATGGTAATCTTACCATTGGTGCTCTGGTAGCCTTCAATGCTTACATCATTTTCCTTTATTCTGCGATTAACTCTTTGCTGAATACGAATGTTACCATGCAGGTTGCCACATCCGCTCTGGACAGGGTAATAGGCGTGTTGGAATTTGAGAGCGAGACAGTCGATAGTGATTTCAAACCGGCGAAGATTGAGATTCGGCTGGAAAATGTTCATTTCCAGTACAACCGTGAAACCCCGGTGTTTAACAATCTGAACATATCATTTGAGAAGGAAAACCTGATTGGTCTGGTTGGAGAATCCGGTGCGGGAAAAACAACATTGTTTGACATTATACTGGGGGTATACAAGATAGGAAACGGCAAATATCTTGTTAACGGAAAGGAAGCAAACAGCAGCCAGATAGCTGCCCTGAGAAGTTCGATTGCTCTGGTGGAGCAGGAACCTTTGCTTTTGAAAGCGTCAATAAAAGAAAACCTGATGCTTCTGAATCCTCTTGCTACTTTTAAGGAGATAGTCAGTACAGTAAAAGAACTGAATTTGCATGAGTTGATTATGAGTCAGGAGAATCAGTATGAGACAATAGTAGACAAGGCTATTTTTGACTTTTCCGTGGGGCAGAAACAGCGACTTGCATTGGCTCGGGCGATTATCCGGAAACCTAAAATACTGCTGTTAGACGAGATCACATCAAGCCAGGATACCGGTCATGAGAGTATGATTGTCGAGTATGTAAGAAAACTGTCTGAATCCATGAAGGTAATTGTAATAGCGCACAGGCTGTCAACAATGAAGCACTGTGATATAATTCATGTAATTGCAGGTGGGCATGTTACCGAAAGTGGAACTCACAATTCACTGATGGAATTGCATGGACAATACTACAGCTATGTGAAGACAAAAACAGATAGTGAAATTGGGATTCGTGAGTGAAGTGGATCTACAGGCCTTGATAGGTAGAATATGGCTGGGTGAGGAACCGTCTGAGTTGAATGTGGAGGATACGGTTCGGTATCATTCTGCAAAGAGTGAAGATACATGCGATCCGGTTCCTGATTCAACCTGGTCTGATCTTGACATGGATGATGTATTCTTCCGGATAAACAGAACCTGCAGTGCAGTTGGAGCACAATACCTGTATCATGAAATGCACCGGTACAGAAAGGATCTGAAGTTCCCCCGGAGGCGATTCCAGGATTATCGGCAATTTCAAGAGAACCAATCCTCTTCACGGTTGTTCGCGAAGATCCTGCTTCGGTTAAGAGACAAGAAGGCTGCATACATCTCTGCTGTTCTCTTTGGTTCGCTACCCACAAGACCGTTTTACTTTCCTGTGCTTCTGCTTATGTCATTTCTGTTTGTTATCAGTGTTGCCGGGTTGATCTTTGTCAGTAAGGAATTCCTTCTTGGAGTTGTGGGTGTCGCTCTTCTGAATTCGTTGATCCAGCATGTATTGTCATTCCGTATTTACATACCCGACATGGGCAGTATTGGCAGGATGCTGGGTACAGCTGCTTCTCTTGCAGATACAGGTGAGACTGGTTTCAGAGAGATAGAGATACTTAATAAACACAGAAAGTTCATAAAGCATCTTCAGAAGAAATTCAGCTGGATCCTTATTGATACAACCAGCCTTAATGAACTGGCTGCATCGGTGATCTCCTATGTGAATCATCTGCTTCTTGTGAATCTGATCGTTTATTTTTCAGCTGCGAAATATGTAGCCAAACACAAGAAAGAACTGATAGAGATATTTGAGGCTATAGGTTCTCTGGACGCATCCATGGCTGTTGCCGCCTATCTTTCTTCAGAAACCTGTTGCTGCCCGGAACTGGTGGACGAGAACAGGATAGAGGTTACTTCTCTTTACCATCCGGTTCTTGAAGAGCCTGTGGCAAATTCATTCACTCTTGTTGATCACTCATGTCTTATCACCGGTTCAAACATGGCCGGGAAGACCACATTTATAAAAACCATCGGTGTGAACCTGCTTCTTGCAAGAACTCTTGGCTTCTGCCACGGGGAAAGCGCTGTTTTTCCCATGGCGTCAGTGCGGAGTACCATTCGCAGAAGAGATGATCTGCAGCATGGCAAGAGTTATTACTATGTGGAGATAGAGACAATACTGGAGTTCATTAAGGCGTCAGGCAGTGAAGAACGGTATCTTTTTCTGATCGACGAGATATTCAGAGGAACCAATACCATAGAAAGACTGGCTGCATCTTCCTCGGTATTGACGTATCTTGGTGAGCGTGGAATGGTTCTTGTTACAACCCATGATATTGAGCTTGAACACATGCTGGATCATAAATACAAAATGTATCATTTCCAGGAGCAGATAGAAGATGGTCGCCACTTCTTTGATTACAGGATAAAGCCCGGTCCATGCCGATCCCGAAACGCAATCCGACTGCTGGAGATCACAGGATATCCTTCTGAGATCACCTCAGAAGCCCATTTAACTTCCAGGCAGCTATCAGGACAAATCACCAATAGCAGCTGAACAAAGTTAAGTTCAATATCATTTGCATTGAAAGCCGTTTGTTCACAGTTGACATCGTAGTACTGCCATAGTACTATGATGTCATGCCTAAGAAAATAAGAGAACTCATTCAAATGCTCGGCAAAGCCGGGTTTGTTATCAGTGCTCTGTACGCCTTAATACTTCGGTATAATGCGCCGCTATTCTGAGTTCCATACTAACGTTTGGGACGCACTCGGTTACTGGCTCTGCTGCTTTCCAGCAAGGCACTGGTTTATGCGCATAGCACGGCTATGTTATTAAACCACTAGACGCTGCTGGGGCTCAGGAGAGCCAGCAGGATGCGAAGGTTTAGGGAATACAGAGCACTGGAGGCGGCAGAGGAAGTCACCGCAACTTTAAGCATTCCTCAGGCGTTACGATAACGATTAGTGGCAATTCAGGCTCTGACGCTAAGAAATATCAGGAACGAGCTGTTAAGATTGCAATTAGCGAGGTGGATAATGAAAACAAGTGACAGATACATGAAATTGGTTGAGTGGTCCGAAGAAGACCAGTGCTATGTTGGGTCATGTCCGGGGCTAATGCTTGGCGGTGTACACGGAGATGATGAAGCAGTGGTGTACAGCGAGCTCTGTCTGGTTGTTGAGGAGTGGATCAATATTTATGCTGCAGATGGCGATCCCCTTCCGGAACCAACCTCAGGTAAAGAATACTCCGGTAAGTTTGTGGTAAGGGTTGGTAAGGAACTGCACAGGGTACTGGCTCTTAATGCACTTCGTTCAGGAGAAAGCCTGAACTCTCACTGTGTTAATCTGCTCCGGGAGGATTTAACTCCCTACGGAAATCGGTGAAGACTTACTTTTCTATTGGATCATTTCAAAGCAAAGCAGAACATTGTTTGCGACTGATGTATATATTAGGATGAAATCAAACTAATCTCTCTATTTTTCTTAGACACCTGGAGGGCATAATGGCTGATCGCTTGCTGGTAAGTGATGTGGGAAGCACCACGACAAAACTTCTTCTTCTTGAGGTGGGTGGCGGTGAATTTAAAGCCCTCGGCGCAGTTGCAGTTGGCACAACGGTAGAGAAGCCTTCTGAGGATGTTTGCATAGGTTTCACCGGAGGAGTTAAGCAGCTCTCGGAGCAAACAGGAGTGCAGCTTCTTGATGAGAACGGTTCTCTGACTGTGCCTTACTACACCACCAGTTCCGCCGGAGGCGGTCTTCAGATTCTTGTTATTGCCCTTGCATCATCCGATTCGGGAAGCATGGCCAAGGCGGTTGCATTCAGTGCCGGTGGAGTTGTACTTGCTTCGTTTGCCATAGATGACGAGATGCCCAGGGTGGAGAAAATTCGCAGAATGAAGCATCTCTCTCCTGACCTGGTGATCATGGCAGGAGGCTACGATGGAGGGGCTATTTCCGGTGTTGTAAACATGGCACAGCTGGTTGCATTTTCTCATCCGAAGCCAAAATTTGGAGATGGTAAGCTTCCAATGGTCTTCTGTGGAAATCCGCAGGTAAGACCTTACATTACCGGGATACTGGGAGATCTGTTTTCACTTTCGTTTGCAGAGAACATTCGCCCTGACGGTTTGAACTTCAACCTGAAACCTGCGATTTCCGAGGTTCACAGGCTGTTCATGGATCATGTTATGCAGATGGCTCCCGGATACTCCAGATTGTCCGGTATGACCTCCTCACCCATTATTCCCACACCTGCAGGCGTGGACAGGATCTTGGAGAGTTTTTCATCGGAGATAAAAGGCAATGTTGTTCTAGCGGATATGGGAGGCGCAACAACTGATATTTTCAGTAATATCCGAGGTGGATTCCAGAGAACTGTGGCTGCCAACACCGGTATGAGTTACAGCCTGTCCAACATAGTTCGTGAAGCTGGTTCTGAGAGAGTTTTTGCCCACATTCCAACTGTTAATGAGGGAACTGCAAGAAACTGGATACTCAGTAAGACTCTTTTCCCTACAATAGTACCAGTAGATGAAACCGCTGAAGCCGTTGAATGCGCAGCAGCTGCAGAAGGAATGCGACTTGCATGGAAGCATCATCTGGCAATTGGCTATTTCAGGAGCAAGGTTGGATTTACAGAGAGAATGAGACGACTTGGAAAATGTAAATTTGATGAAGCTTTCAAAACTGTCGAGGGAGATCCATTCCGGATCTCAGATGTTTCTGTTATCATCGGCGCCGGTGGTGTTATGGCACATGCTGCCCCCAGAAGGGCCGCCTGGATACTTGCTTCAGGGTTCCATCCTAAGGGGCTGACAACCCTCATGGTGGACAGACACTTCCAGAGTCCCCACATGGGGGTTCTTGCAGAAAAGTATCCTGATGAGGCTCTCAAGTACTACAGGGAAGAGTGTCTTTACAGTATCTGCCGTGTTTACTCTCCGCTGAAGAAACTAAGAAACCTTAAGGTAACAACTCCTGACTCTGTAGTGAAAGTTGATTCAGGCAAATGCCTTTATCTGGAAAGTTGCAGAGGGGTTAAGATTGCCGGAGTTCTTCTTCCGGAAGATGACGTACCTCTGCTTGTTGACTGTCGTTTTGGAGAAGAACTGCTTCCCATGGATTTCCTGGAGACACCTGATGAATTTCCAGCGATACCTGAGCTTCCAGCGGCTTCCCGGCCCGAGGTTGTAAACGAAGAGATCAACCGGGAGTTCAGCCTTGCATACGAAGGGGAAATACAGGTAAAGAAGGGGGATATGGTATCACCTGGTGATGTTCTTGGAATCAACAAACTTGTTCCTCCCAGGGTGTATTTTGTTGATGTGAGAGGGCATGTGGGATATGAGAAGAAAGAAATAACAGCCGGGATGATATTGGATGGAATCAAGGTCGAGAAGGGAGATAAGGTTCGAGCAGGCGATACCATTTTTTCCATGAGCCTTGGCAAGGGTTTCACCGGATATAGAAGTTCAATGCGAAGTACAGTCCGGGGAACTGTTCATTCCATTGTACCTCCCGGGATGATAATTCTCAGGGAAATACAGGATTATGACGGAAAACCTCACTATGTGAATATTGCCAGGTTGCTTGGAGTGAAACCCAAACGGATCACCTCCTACATGAAAGTACGCCAGGGGGATTTTGTTGAACACACTCAGACAATTGCCATAGGCGACAGACTTAAGAGGATCGAATCACCTGGCACTGGTACAGTACTTGAAATAGACAGGAAAACAGGCATAGTAACCATCCAGTACATTCTGGAACCGGTGGATATGCACTCACCAATGCAGGGGGAAGTTACAGAGGTTGATCCGGTGATGTCCGCCTGGATAACATCCAGGGGGCTTATTGTTCCTGGAATGGCCGGATTCGGTGAATTGAGGTGGGGTAAGCTGACAGTTCGCTCTTTAGAAAAGGACGCTGTTGTTCTAATTGATAAACCTCTTTCTTCCTCTTGTCTTGCCAAGGCAGTTGAAGCAGGAGTGGCAGGAATAATTGCTCCTTCCATGGAAGCCGGGGATCTGGTTGAGTTTCTGGGAGAGGAGCCGGGTGTAATTCTCACCGGTACTGAAGATCTGCCTCTTTCTCTGATTCTGCTAAGCGGTATCGGGAGTGTTCCTATGGAAAAAGAATTGTTTGAGTCTCTCTCATGTAATGTCGGTCAGAATTGCGTCATGTTTACCACAACCAGACTTAGAGCAGGAGTGGAGAGACCCTTTCTTCTTTTGCAGACAGAGGAGAAATAATGGTATGGGAGTGTCAGGCATGCAGCTATATCTATGATTCCAGGAAAACTGACAGTTCATCTGAAACTCCTGATAATCCCGATGCATCTTCTACTCCTCCAGCAGACTGGCTTTGTCCAGTCTGTGGTGTGGGACCTGAGTTTCTTGAAGAGGTTTCAGGCAGAAGAAACCAGGAGTTTGTCTGAGGATATCGAGTATTTTATTGCCGTGTATTTGCTTCTGCAACAGGGGTTGACCGATTGCCGAAAACAGCTTAAATTACTGCCTCCGGTGCCGAGATAGCTCAGTAGGTAGAGCAACGGACTGAAAATCCGTGTGTCGACGGTTCAATTCCGCCTCTCGGCACCAAATGGTTATTCACTATTGGGAGGAGCTTTCTTTTTTAAGCTCCTCCATCATTTTTTCTATCTTCCTGATTCGCACAGCAGTACTGTTCATCTGAAACTCAATGGTATTCAGGATCCAGAACTGAAAGTGTTCAACTTTCTGCTGTCTGTGTATCATCCAGATTATTTTCATTGAGACAAGCAGAAGGGCTATTTCCACGCTGAAAAGCTCAGGTATGAAATCGATACTGATGTGAAGTGCATGACGCATCACATCGAAAGAGAAAAACAGAATTACAAGTGTAGCAAACACTATGTTCACAACCTTCTCTTTTCCTGCAGTTCCTGTTCCTCCAATCTGTCCCAGTAGATTTCTTACGGATTCTTTTTCATTCTGGTACTGATTGATCTCACTCTGGATGGTTTTAGAGTCCGGCATATCTTCCTTTCCTTGCGCTGCTAATTTGTATATTCCTTAAGCATAAACATATTAAGGACAGCATTGAAGATAGTACAAATTGTCAACAGCATAACCGCAGGTGGTGCAGAGCGACTTGTTCTGGATCTGCACCGCGAGTATCTCCGGTTGGGGCATCAATCCTGCATTGTGACTCTTGCCGGTGATAAGCAGATTGAGGGTGTCGACGGTTTCTGGTGTACCGGGTGTAGATCTCCATATTCTCCTGAAGCAGCAGCCAGGCTTTCCAGATTCTTCAGAACCGATCCTCTGGCAAATGCAGATGTAGTTCATGTTCACCTGTTTCCCGCCATGCTTCGTGCACCTGCTGCTCTCAGCAGGGCTGGCTGGAAGGGCAATCTTTTTGCTTCAGAGCACAGTACTTCCAACCGAAGACGAAACACCTTGTGGGGTAAGTTTGCAGATAGTTTTACCTACCGTCCTTACGAGAAGGTTGTGTGTGTTAGTCAGGGGGTTAAAGATGCTATACTCGTCTGGAAGCCTGCTCTTAAAAACAAAACAGTTGTTATACCCAATGGGGCCAGACTTGACCTTTTCAAGCCTGTGAACAGATCGAGCTTTCATAAACCACCTGTGATCTTGTCTGTAGGTAGATTATCTCCAGCGAAGAACTATCAGCTTGCTCTGAAAGCTGTTTCCCATCTGGCTGGAAAGACCGAACTCGTGTTCAAGTGGTTGATTGCCGGAGATGGAAGTTTGCACACGGAACTTGTGAAGCTTGCTTCCGAACTGAGTCTTAATGGTGTTGTAGAGTTTCTTGGTGCCCGGGAAGATGTTCCTGAACTGATCAGAGACGCTGACATTTTCTTCATTCCCTCTGCCTGGGAGGGGTTTGGCATTGCCGCAGTGGAAGCCATGGCATCCGGGTTACCTGTTGTTGCATCTGATGTACCGGGTCTCAGGGAAGTCGTAGGAATTGGAACCGGTCTGCTTGTGGATCCAGCCTCTATTGAGGTCATGGCAGGTGCATTACAGAAACTTCTGGGAGATGAGGACTCAGCGCTGAAGATGGGTTTATGCGGGCCTGAAAAGGCAGCAGACTATTCACTGGAAGCCTGTGCCATTTCCCATGTTAATCTTTTCAGGGGAACACTATAAGTCTGGGTTGATCTGCTCCTGGATCTTCAATGACTCGTCCGATTATCACCGAGTTCTCATCGCCGCATTCTCTCAGTGCCTGAACTGTTTCTTCTGCCTGGTCAGCCCGTACAGCAGCAAGAAGACCTCCGGAGGTCTGTGCATCGAACATAATGTTTGCCATCTGATCACTGACGCCCTGATCTATGTAAGTAGACTTTTCAGCATACTTGCGATTCTGTGCAGATCCTCCGGGGAAGTAAGAATCCACATAGTCCCTAACACCTGAGAAGAGAGGAATACTTGCTGCTCTGAACTCAAGCCCGACATTTGCAGATTCTGCAAAAGCTAGTGAATGCCCCAGAAGTCCAAAACCGGTGATATCAGTTAATGAACTCACGTCGTACTTATTAAGCACACGAGAGGCATACATGTTCAGCCGTTCCATTGCTGCGATCATCGGACCCATTATCTCAACTTTCAACTGTTCAGCTTTGTTGGCAGTGGAGAGGATACCCGATCCGATTGGTTTAGTGAGTATCAGAACATCTCCCACTCTTGCATTTGAATTGGTCATTGCCATGTCAGGATGTATCACTCCTGTAACGCTGAGACCGAAAAGAACCTCATCCTGCTCAGCGGTATGTCCTCCAACAAGCACAACCCCGGCCTCAACCAGTTTTTCACTGGAGCCGGTGAGGATTTCCTCGACAACCTCTATCTCAAGTTTCCCACCGGGAAAGCACAGGAGATTCATTGCAGTGAGTGCTTTTCCGCCCATTGCCCAGATATCCGACATGGAATTGGCAGCGGCAATTCTTCCAAATGTTCTCGGATTGCCCACAACAGGGGAGAAGAAGTCTACAGTTTGAACAAGGGCAGTTGTTTCATCGATTCTATACACCCCTGCGTCATCCATGGTATCCATTCCCACGATAAGATCCGGGCTTGATACCCTGGGTAGCTTATGGAGTATGCCCGACAACCTGCCGGGTGCCATTTTGCCTGCTCAACCGGCACAGGCGGCATAATCCATCAGGTTAACACCTGTTGAATTCTTCCGTGCCGACCTGGCAATCCTGTCACAGTACGTTGCAGATTTTGTCCGCTTGTGGAAATCTCGACATTCCACACAGTTACCATGCATTCTACATGCGGTGTTGGGGCAGGGACAACTGGATTTCAAAGAAATCTTTCCTTTCCAAGAGTATCAGGGAACGTGCGAAGAGAGGAATATACAACATTTCCGTTTCACAAAACCTTCACTTCAGATCAGTAACCATCTCCTGATTGTCTGAAAGATATGTGATCATTCTCGATTGATATTCTAATGCGCTCTCCTGTAATACCATGGGTTACATACCCGAAGCTGCCTGCAAGAGATCCCCCGTCGGCAGTCTCAACCCTGACTTGAAAAGTATCATCACGAGTGTATACAACAGTGAACTGATGCTGCTCACCGGGAGCCAGGTTCTCTATTGTCCAACTGCTGCCGCAAACTGCAACTGATATTGTGGTACAGACCACATTTGAATTGTTCTCAACCAGAACCAGATTCTTGAATCTGCTGCAGCCGGTTACGGCAAGCAACAGTATAACTGGAATTAGAATTTTTCTCATCTGTCATTAACCTCCTTTTACTGATTATGCAGAGTCCTGAGACCAAGTCAATACGATTGCTCTGTACTGCTGAGCATTTCCGTTGCATAATTGGTTATAACTAAATTTGGAGGTACATCTTGATCACTGTCTTTATGATCTGCGCAGCGCTGTTTTCAGCACCTGAAATAATCTCGGTTACAAACGCACCTGAAGATGACGGCTCTCTTCTTATTCTCGAATTCCAGGGAGTACTGGAAACCCCGGAGAATCATATCGGGCTGCTTGTGCAGAGAAGAGTAACAGACATCGATGACCAGATCTGGGATACAGTGATGGCGGAGGCACTTCCTCTTGAGGGTTCAGAGCTCATGGATGGTTATGATCCGGATTATCCAATTCTTCCTGCCACTTCATATCATTACAGAACCGTTGTTCTCACAGCCGAAGGAGACTCTCTTTTCGGCGAAGTTTTTGTGGGTGCAGAACAAGCTGAAGGAGAGTGGTTCAGCCCCAGTGAGATACCAACCTTGATAGGTTGTATTCTTTTTGTCGGACTGATCTTCTTCTACTTCCACAGGGCGAAAAGGGGCATTGAGTTTTTTCTCCGTCCCATCGCGGGCATTGAAGCCATTGATGAGGCCATAGGCAGAGCAACAGAGATGGGAAAGCCCATTCTTTACGTACCGGGGCTTTCAACCATAGGTGATGTGGCCACCATCGCAAGTATTACCATACTTGGCAGAGTAGCCAAGAAGGTTGCCGAATACGGAACTCCTCTGCTTGTTCCCAACTGTGACCCTATCGTGTTTACAGTCTGTGAGGAAACCGTTCGTCAGGGATACCTGGAGGCAGGCAGACCGGATGCATACGATAACGACAGTGTTTTCTTCCTCACCCAGAGTCAGTTTGCATACGTTGCCGGAGTGAACGGCATCATGATGCGAGACAAGCCTGCTACAAATTTCTATCTTGGAATGTTCTGGGCAGAGTCTTTGATTCTTGCTGAGACAGGTGCATTGTCAGGTGCTATTCAGATCGCCGGCACCGATGCAGTTACCCAGCTTCCATTTTTCATAACAACCTGTGATTATACCCTGATCGGTGAGGAACTCTATGCTGCAAGTGCTTATCTGGGCAGAGAGCCCAAGCAGCTTGGCTCCATCAAAGGCCAGGACTCATGTAAAGCTGTGATGATGGGCTTCATCGCACTGGGTGTGATTCTCAGCATAATCTATGCGATAACAGGAAATGAATCAGTGGTGTTTCTTGGCCGCCTTTTGAGTTTGTAGTATGCCTGATCTTCTGGTTCGCCTGTACAAACTACCGGAGAAGAACTGCTGTGAAGGTTTTACTGTTCGAAGACCTCTGGCATACGAAAGTGTGGTTATTAGGAACTGGATAGAAGCCAACTTCTCCACAGGATGGGCGGCTGAAGTACTTCCTGCACTCAGCAGAACTCCATCAACCATGATAATTGCTCTAGAGAAGTCAACTGGTAAACTTGCGGGATTCTGTGTATGGGACTGTACGGCACTTGGTTTCCTGGGGCCGGTTGGAGTAGCAGAGCAATACAGAGGAACCGGTATTGGGAAAGCTGTTACCATGGCCGTACTCCATTCCATGCGTGAGCAGGGTTACGGTTACGGAATAATAGGAGCAGCGGGCCCAGTGGATTTCTTCCAGTCAGTGTGCAAAGCAACTGTAATACAGGAAAGCTCACCTGGTATCTATCCTGAACCCATATCATGATCATCCGACCAATGAAGCCGGAGCATTACACCGACCTGGTGAAGTTGTGGAGCAGTTTTCCAGGCAACGCCATGACAGGGGCAGATTCGGCAGAAGGTCATGCTCTTTTTCTGAGAAGAAACGGCGAATACTGCTTTACCGCTTTTCAGGGAGATGAAACAGTTGGTTCCGTTATGGCAGGAGAAGACGCCAGGCGGGGTTACATTTATCATCTTTCAGTGAAAGAAAACCTGCACCGTTCTGGTATAGGCAAGGCCTTGATGGATAGTGCTGAAGCGGCCCTATACGAAGCAGGAATTGAGAAACTTCACCTGTTCATATTCTCGGACAACCCGGCCATTGAGTTTTACAAAAGAACCGGATGGCATCTCCGGGATGACATTGAGGTGATGAGCAAGGTTCTAAGGGGAGACAGGTACATGGGCACCAGGAGATCTTAGGAGCATGTCCGAGAATAGAACACTGGCATTTACAACCACATGATCGGCCACAATCCGCGCGTATTATCATCAAATAGCGCTGCTATACTCTTCAAATCCGCACGAATTCAGTACTATCACCAGGACGCGCTCTTGTTTGGGCTTTGTTGCTTTCTGTACTATCGCCAGGACACGCTCTTGTTTGGGCTTTGTTGCTTTCTGTACTATCGCCAGGACACGCTCTTGTT
>JAOZRM010000020.1:18377-21773 GCA_029940175.1 Candidatus Sabulitectum sp.
TGGGCTTTGATGCTTTCTGACTCGATCCTGCGGTGTAACTGCACAGCGCTTATTGTCAGACACACTCCTAATTAACAAGTAATTTTACTGTCATTCCCGCCAGAGCCACTGCAAGAATTGCTTTGATCCATTTCGGGTTCATTTTCTGACTGAAGTTGCTTCCCAGAATGCCACCAATACTGTTTCCAGCCGCAAGAATTAATCCTGGAAGAATCTGAATGTTTCCTTTCACACCGTAGATAAAAATGGATGGAACAAGGTAGACAGCAACAACAATAACCTTGATGCTGTTGGTTTTAGCCAGGCTGAGACCACCGATTATGGAGAGACTGAAAATAATCAGGTAGCCGGTGCCGGCCTGGATCAACCCGCCGTAGAAACCGATGAAGAGGAAAAGCACAGCCTGCAGCCATTTTCGCTTGAGTTTTGAACCTCCGGCTTTTGATTGTCTGTGAAAGAATATCACTGAAAGCCCAAGTAGAATTGCTCCTGCCAGTATCCATTTGAATGCGGAATCAGAGAGACTCACGCCGGTTAAAGCCCCTGCCACAGCTCCGGGCACTGCGGCCAGGCCCAGAAATAATCCCTGCTTGAGATCCCTTCTGCCGTGACGATGGAAATTCCATGAAGAAACAATGTTCTGGATAAGAACCGCAATACGATTGGTGCCATTGGCGACAACTGGAGGCATCCCCGAGAGAATAAGTATGGGGAGAGTTATTAAAGACCCTCCCCCTGCGGTTACATTCATGAACCCCGCGAAGATTCCGGCGATCAGAAGCATTACATAGTATGACATCCGTTAAGTATACAAGCCGAAATCTTTTTAAACTACTCTCCGGAGGCTTCCGGCTGGATGAGACCCATCCGTTCAAGCCTTGCCAGCAATGCACCGGAACTTCTTTCGAAAGTTTTTGAGATTGTTTCAATATCGTCACCGCTTTTGAACTGTTTCTCCAGCTTTTCTTCCTCTTCAGGTTCCCATTTCATGAATGCTCGAGGGAATGTTTTTCGTGCTTCGGTAATCTCTTCGTCTCTTCTGGTCTCTGCCAGCTTCTCCAGCATTTCACATGCTTCTGTGATCTTTTCTCTGAATCCCCTGAAGGACTCCTCGAAGAGAATCACTTTCTTCTGTTCATAGGTGCCGTCTTCCTGTCTCCGGGAATCGGTTATGGAAAGGTAGTAGTGGTCGTTCTTCGCCTGCTTTCCATCGATGAAGAAGGTGTTTTTTCCGGCGGATACCCTTGCTGTGTACAGCGTTGTTCTTTCTTCAGACATCTTTCTCTCCTTTTCTTTTTAAACTGGCTCTGCTGACTCCGGGTTTGTTGCACTTGTGTTTCATTCCTTTCTTCTCAAGGGAAACATATGTTTACTTATACAGTAACCTTCATGTTTCACATTTTCCCAAATGCTGCAAGCTTGACAAACTGTTTTCCAATAGGCACACTACCTACATGAAAAATGCTCTACCAATGACTGCTTTGGAAATGCGTGACCGGGGATGGGATCAGCTTGATGTGCTGATAGTCACAGGAGACGCGTATGTAGATCATCCTTCTTTTGGTGCTGCTGTTATTGGCAGAGTACTTGAGGACAGAGGGTACAGGGTGGGCATTATTGCCCAGCCGGACTGGAAGAATGTTGATTCATTCACAGTCATGGGAAGACCCAGGCTATTTGTTGGAGTAACCTCAGGTAACATGGACTCCATGGTAAACCACTACACATCAAACAACAGACTTCGATCTGATGATGCATACACTCCCAACGGGCAGCCGGGAAAAAGACCGGACAGAGCTGTTCTGAAATACACAAACTGTTTGCAGAGATCCATGAAGGGCGTTCCTGTTGTTCTTGGCGGGATAGAAGCCAGTCTTCGAAGAATTACTCACTATGACTTCTGGAGCGATAGCCTGAAGAAATCCATTCTTCTGGACAGCAAGGCTTCCATTCTTGTTTACGGTATGGGAGAAAGGCAGATAGTTGAGATCGCCCGCCTGTTGGATGCAGGAGAAGCCCTCTGTGGTATACCGGGAACTGTCACAGCAGTTCATCAGGGAAAGTATCAACAGGAGGACGGTGACGTTGTATTGCCTTCTCACGAGTCTCTGAACTCTAACCCTGTGGAAATGCTCAGTTTGTCAAAACTTCTTGAAGCAAACCAGAATCCCTGGTGCGGTTCAAGACTGATCCAGCATGCTGACAGCAGAGTTGTCATAGTTGAACCGCCTGCAGAACCGCTGACATCTCTTGAAATGGATTCTGTTTATGATCTGCCGTACACCAGACTCCCCCATTCTTCATACAGGGGAGAGATTCCCGCACTGACCATGATCAAGGATTCAATTACAGTGGTGAGAGGTTGCAGCGGTGGCTGTACCTTCTGTGCAATCGGTTTGCATCAGGGGAAGTTTATCACCAGCAGATCCACAAAGTCGGTTCTGAAAGAAGCAGCAAAAATATCTTCATCACCTGCATTCAGGGGAACCATCTCTGATCTTGGCGGCCCCACCGCCAATATGTACGGGCTTGGGTGCAGCAGTAAGGAGCAGATGGTGCGGTGCAGAAGGCCGTCATGCCTTTATCCGGAGATATGCAAACATTTCAGAACAGACCATGGCAGCTACATCAAACTTCTTGCGAAGACCGGTTCTGTTACCGGAGTGAAAAACGTGTTTATCTCCAGTGGTATCAGGCATGATGTGGCTCTGAGGGATCCAAATTTCATGGAGAGACTTACCTCAAAGAATATTTCAGGCCACTTGCGGATTGCACCGGAGCACACGCATGACAGAATACTTGCTCTTATGCGTAAACCAACCCGTGAGGTGTGGGAGAGATTTGCAGAGGAATTCAAGAAGAATGCAGAAAAGTCCGGAAGAAAGCAGTACATTGTTCCATACATAATTGCAGCTTTTCCAGGAAGCACCATCGGAGATATGCAGGCAGCACGGTCTTTCCTGGAAACCCAGGGTGCAATACCAAGGCAGGTTCAGATATTCCTTCCAACCCCGATGACAGTGGCGACCGCAATGTACTTCTGTGGCAGATCATATACCGATGAAGAACCATTACGGATTCCCAGAAAACCTTCAGACAAACAGCAGCAGAAGGATATGATCCTATATGGTATTCACGGCTTGAAGAATTCGGACCGCAAGGATACAGTGAATCGCTATGTCAATCGCAGGAAGGGTCTTTCCGGTAAACCGTCTGGTCAATAAGAGCATGGTTATTCTGATAATCCACTCAAAAACATAAACTGCGAGCCGGTACGGATTCCACCGACTTGGAAAACTCACCACAGTGACGGTTACTGATAATGCAGGGGTTTTATGTGATGAATCCCTTGACATGGAGCAGGTATAACCGATACTGTAATATCATGCTACAGAA
>JAOZRM010000178.1 GCA_029940175.1 Candidatus Sabulitectum sp.
ATGGATGTCTGGTGGGTGGAGCCGATGCCCACGGTCACCGAATATTCGGCAAGGCAGTTTTCGACTACGGGATGCTTTTTCACAGAGTAAGAACTCACATCCTGCTTGATGAACCATTTACAGAACCGTCTCAGTTCACAGAGGCACTAAGACAGGGCAGATGTTTCGTAAGCAACGCCATAGCCGGTGATGCGTCTGATTATCGCTCTGCTGTTCTGGATGGGAAGCTTTATCTGAAACTGCCTTTGACAGGCACTGCAGTATTGCGGGAAAAGGGCAGGCCGGAACAAAAACCGGTCAGTCTGGATAAAGGTGTTCACTGCATGGGTGCAGTAAATCTCCCGTTGTACATTGAAATTCAAAGGGATGGACGAACGTGGATAGCAGAGGGTCGCCTGGCTGATTAGCGCGTATTCATTGTGTTACAGATCAGAATAAAGGAGACAGGTTAATTATGAGAATGCGGATCATTGTTACAATTCTGTTCATCGCCGGAGCAGTTGGTGCTTCTCCACTGGATACAGCATACGATCTTCTGGATGCAATCACATATCAGGATGGATATGCCCTTGAAAATGTATTTGCGCAGGATCTTTACTCAACACTTACCGAGTTTCTTGACCAGACCAGAATACTTGTGGAAGCTGATCCAGTACTTGCTGGAAACATTCTTCAGCAGCGATACAGAGGCAGAATTACCGTAGATGATTTTGCAGTACTCAACAACGAAGAGCTTCTGGGTAGAATCATGGGGGAAGTTTACCTGCAGCCTGATGAGCAGATTCAGCAGGAGACTGCTGATATGGAGGGTAGAGAAGCAACAGTTGTCATATCCTACTTTAACGGAGCATCCATATCTTTCAGAATGGTCTGGGAAGACAGTAACTGGAGGATCACAGATACCAGCCTATTGTCCACAGTCTTTCAGTAGCCCGATCAATTCCCGGAAAACAGTCCCTTAATCAGCACACGGATTCATAGTTCACTTTACAAAGAACGGATTACCGATTCTAGTGATCGGCTGTGGGCTGATCCATGTCAAGAGGTGTCCGCAGGATCACGAGAACTGAAGAATATGGTACTACAAAAAACTTTCCACTGTTAAGCTCAAGCTGGATCTCCCAGGCCGCATCTTTTACGTACAGTACGTAATCTCCCTTTTCTACCTGCAAGGGGTAGTGTCTGATCGCCGGAGTCTCCGATTGCTTCCAGGGTTCATCAGAAGTGCTGTTTGCTTCAGGAATTGGATATCCGGGACCTACAGCCTCTACCCAGCCAGCCATTACTTTTCTCTTGTCAACAGCAGAGTCTGGTACGTAAAGCCCGGAGTCAGTTCGCTCTCCTGCTACAGGAGGGCTGACGAGGATTCTGTCACCGGTGACGATCAACTGCTTGGCACCGATGAATATAGAATCAGCCATGAGACTCCTTCGTTGTAAAAATAGCATACAGGCTCAATTGGAAAACAAAGATAGAAGATGAAAGGGTGGCGGAGGACCGGGGAGTCGAACCCCGAAGGGTGATTAGCCCGGCGGATTTCAAATCCGCTGCCTTACCAATTAGACTAGTCCTCCTCCGTAGTGCGCTAATTTATAATAATAGAAGCCTCAGGTCAAATGCCTGCATTAATTGGAGGTCGCCATGTTTACCGAAGTTGAACTCAAGTACCCAGTTAAGGACTTTTCAGAAATCAGGAACAATCTTCAGAAGGCAGGCGCTGAATTGATTTGCAAACCTGAGGAGGAAATAAATATTGTGTACGACCTTCCGGATGGGTCCCTTAAGCATTCGCGTACACTCTTAAGGTTGAGAGAATTCAACTCAGAGATTATTCTCACAGTAAAGGAGCCCGGGCTCAGTGGAGCAATGAAGATACGCAAGGAACATGAAACGATTCTATCCGTAACCTTTGGTCAGGCAGAGGAGATGTTGCAGGCTCTAAACTACGTCCCGGTGTTTCATTATGATAAAATTCGTGAGATCTGGTCCATGGGCATGGGAATCCACATTTGCCTGGACAGTCTGTACTTTGGAAAGTTTGTTGAGATAGAAGCTGATACTCAGCTGAAGGTTTCCAATGCTTCCCGAGTTCTGGGGCTGGACCCGGAAAAGGGAACCAGCAAGAGTTACAGAAGTTTACAGCTATTGAGCCGTTCTCACAATAGTTGATTTTCCTGAATATGGCTAACTCTTGACATAAGAGCCTTTTGGTGGCATAAACCCGCCTGCGAGAAAGAATTGATAAACACATGATATTAATAAAATAAGGAGATATATTGTGAATCAGCACACCGTACTGGAAAAAAGACTCAAAAGTGATATCCACGATAAGAATGAGCTTCGCAGAGAGCTTGCATTCAGTTTGAATCAGCTTCACAGCTGGCAGGAGAAGCTTGTGACCATCAGCAACATCCGCAAGGAAAAGAAGCTGAATAGAACAGTTGTCCGCTATGCTAACTATATCCACGAGTTAAAGCTGTTTCTTACACCCGTACTTGATGACCTTGAGATTAGAATCAAAACTGAGATGGATTTCAGTGTTGAAGAGATAGATGCATTCAAAGCTGAGGTAAAAGCAGAGACTGAGCAGGCAGCCCAGGCAAGAGTGGCATTCGAGAATGCTAAAAAGCTTCTTGAGAGTACTGAGGAGAAGAAGCAGGTTGAGCCCGAGGAACTTGCTGCTGCGAAACTTGCATACAGCAAGGCATTCAAGGCTTTCAGACTTGAAAAGGCCGAGCTGGAGACTGCAACGCAGGAACTTGCCAGTGAACTTCGTGACCGCGAGATATTCAAGCTTGAGCTGAAAAGAATAATGATCGAGCGTCATTTCATGGCTGAGGTATAGATCTTAAGTGGAAATTTTTCCTGAGAAGAAGATAAGAAACAGGGCGCTGCTAACAGCAGCGTCCTGTGTTGTTTTCAGTATTCCTTTCGTTCTCACAGGCAAAGGGCTTGCCCTTTTCCTTCCGCTGATTGGCGGCGCCGGTCTTGTCTACTTTTTTGTATACCTGAACAAATACCTGAAAAGAGAGAAAGTTGTTGAAGTCGGGCTCAATGAGAGTATAAGGAAAACTCTTGTTGAGAAGGTCAGCTTTTACAACAATCTTTCTCCAGAAGATAAAAAGATTTACGAGTCAAACATTGCCATTTTTCTTTCAGAGCACTCGATTGATGGTGTTGATGGAATTAAGATCACTGACGAAGTGAAAGCACTTGTTGCTGCTTCAGCTGTAAGACTCACATTCCGAAGACCTGGGTGGGAGTATTACAATTTTGGTGAGATACTTATTTATCCAGGTGGGTTCTCACCTGAAGGTAATTACTCTACAAAATCCAAGTCCGGTTTTACTGCGGCAGGAATGGTTCACTCTCAGGGAGGGGTCATTCTTTCACTACCCCATCTTATGAACAGTTTTGCCCACGAAAATGATGGTTTTAATGTAGGTTACCATGAGTTCGCACATGTGCTTGATGGTCGAAGGCCCGATGGAACTCCTGACGAACTTAACCTGGGCTCATACAGACCATGGGCACAGGCAATGCAGACTGAATTTGAGAAAGTACACACCCACAGATCAATACTTCGTGATTATGCAGGAACAAACCCCGCAGAGTTCTTTGCCTGCTCAGTTGAGTACTTTTTTGAGAAACCTCAGAAAATGAAAGCTCGAGCTCCTGAGGTGTACAAGGAACTCAGTTCATTCTTTGATCAGGATCCGGCTGCAGATAAATAGAATCAATTCTTACCTATATCAGTTTTTCTTTCCTGATGAACCTGGCCTGGTTATCTCAATACCCTCTTTGCACATGGGACACTCGTCCGGGCTCCAGCTCTCAGCTTTTACAGTGAGCAGTGCACGGTAAGGAGCTGGCAGATCAAGTTTGCCATTGGTTCTGTCCACAAGAAGACCTACCATTTCAACGGTTGCATTAAGTTCATTCAACACTGCAATTGCTTCTTTTACACTGCCTCCGGTGGTAACAACATCTTCTATAAGAAGAACCCTTGCGTTTTCAACAACACCCTTGAAGCCTGATCTTATCCCCATAACACCTTCAGCATCTCTCTGAAGGAAAGCAAAAGGTTTGCCCATGGCAAAAGCAGTTGCGAAGCCGAAGACAATGGCACCGAATGCAGGAGCGCACACCACATCAAAATTGTCCTTGATGTCGTCCATCTGGCTGGCAGTCATTTTGCCCAGTTCCATTACCAGATCCGGGCGGCGCGCCACCTTGATCTTTTCAAAGTAAAGTTTCCCATGTCTTCCTGATGTGTATTTGAAGTGTCCTTCAAGAAGGGCAGAGCATTCTGTAAGGATGTTTAACACCTTTTCTCTGTTCATGATATCCTTTCAATACTTGTATTATTTTTAGCTTGGAGGGATCAGGGACTAAAACTGAATGGGAGCTGAACGGGAAGCGGGCCTTCGCTGGAACTCACACTACCGAAACGCCATTGTTGAATTGAACTGACAAGTTCCAGCTCAAATGCCTGGTTGTACATGTTGGATGTGACTATTTCCACATCAGAAACTCTACCGCTCGGATGAATTATCATGGCCACTTCTACCCGGCCCATAAGAAGAGGATCGGTTCTCAGGTGTTTGTTGTAGACATACATCACAGTGCCACGCTTTTCTGCTACTAGCTCAGCAATTTCCTGAGTACTTCTGGATGAATAGCTTTCCGCCCCGGAAACAGTAGGGGTGCTAAGATTGGAAATGTCTGAGAATACCATGATCTCACGCCCAAGAGCTTCTGCCTGAGCTGCCACTCCAGATGAAACTCCGCCGGACCTGCCTCCTGTGGAACCCGCAAGACCAATATTGGAACCGCCTCCTGATGTGAGAGTGCCACTGCTGTTCAACGCAGCCATATCTATGCCACCCCCGCCGGAGAGCATTGCCAGCAGGTCAGCGGTGCTCTGTGGCGCCTGGGTTGAAGTTTCTCCACCGTCTATTACCTGCTGATCAGGATTGCCACTGAAAGTTCCTGCAACCTGAGTGGTTTCGGAAGGGGATGTATTGATTTGCTGGTCTGGTTGGGTGGTTTCCAAAGGAGAAGTGACCATTTCGTCCGGCCTGAGGCTTCCCACGGACACCTGATCCTCTGCAGTTACCTCCTGAGAATCAATCTGGGAATCGGGAATGGTAGAAGAACTGGCATCTGCCACTGCAACAGAGGCCTGATCTGGAACAATATCAAGATCAAACTGGAGCATGTGGCTGAATCCAGGCAGTGCGTTCAGATTGTAATACTCTGTAGTATATCCCACCTGGTACACATCAACTTCGTATTCATTACCACCCAGAAGACCATCAAGCATGATGGGAGTTACACCCATAAGCTGGCCATCCAGAGTAACAAAAGCTCCAGCAGGTTCGCTTCGAACCATGGCGGATGCCATAATACTGTCTCTTACGCTGTCCAGGAGTGTCTGCAGTCTGGGATTTGCACGGGGACTCAGATCGTAGTAAACATCCAGGCGAAGAAGTTCCTCATAAGCTGTGCTGGCGGCGGCATTGTTGCCCATGGCATAGTATGAACTGCCCAGCCTGTCCCAGGCTCGGAGTTCTTCATCAAATGAAAGTGACCCCTGGCTGATCATGCCCTCGAGAGCAACGATAGCTCCGGGGCTGTCACCCATGTTATACAACTCGATGGCCTCATCAACTGTGCTCACCGACACCAGCGAGATGATACCCAAAAAACAACTAAACAGAACGGCCCCCTTTTACCACTAGACTAAGACAAATCCCCTCACCATAAAATTGCTCAAAATTCACCTGAAGTCAACCGTTGCAAATAGAGCAGTACGGAGGATATGCAGTCACCTTTTAGTTTCGTGAAAAACATCAAAATCAAACAGAACTGCTTCTCTACTTATAGTATACACAGAGGCTGCAGTTTCATTCCACGTTGTTCGGAAAGCTTGTGATAGATCAACATTGGAAGCTACTCTCTGTTATCCACAGGGTGGGGATAAACATTCAAGAGAAATATCAGTCAGGAGAGTGTGTGATTATGTGGTTGAAAATGTCAGTGTCCTGTTCCCTTGCTATGCAGGGGAGCACCTTGTTTGCTGTGAAGCTGCTTACTTGATCATGCTCCCGGAGACTTGCTGAATTTTCACCGGGAACAATTCCCGGACAAACCGGTTATATTCGTGCAGACAATAAGAGAAGTGTAACTATTTTTTCGAAAGGAAGTTATGAGTTTGAAAAAAGGGAAACTGCTGGTGGTGACAGTCTTGACTATGATTCTTGTGGGGTCAGCCTGTCTCTTTAATCCAGAGGAGAAGCAAACAGGGGGAGATACAGGTTTCTATTCACCTGTGGACAGTGCATA
>JAOZRM010000350.1 GCA_029940175.1 Candidatus Sabulitectum sp.
TTGAATCAATCCGATTTTTGAAATACTCAGTGAATCCTGAAAAGAACGTTCATTAACTGAAAAATTCCATCGACCTCCACCCCAGAGACCGCTTTGAAGAGGATCTACGGTGCTCGCATCAGGCCATGGAAGCTCTGGAAGAGACCCAATTGCCACAAGAGGAAGATCTTTTACAAGAATTCCTTTATCTCCCACACCTGACATCAGGTAGTCAGCTGAACACCCAAGCAGGTAGCTGCCTTGAAGCATGGTGTACCAGTCCTCAGTATCTGAAGTTGGAAATGTTGACAGAACAGCGACCAGTAACAGTATCAAAATCCCTCCCTGCCCATAGCCTTGTAGGTTAAAATCTTACCTGTTTCTACTCCCGGTTGATCCAGGGGGTCAACACCGAGAGCAAGTCCGGCAAGTGCTGTTGCTATTTCAAGCGACATGAATATCTGCCCCAGATACTCTGCTGTGATCCCGGGAATACTTATCCTTGAAACAGGCAGCCCTCTATCCGAAAGAGCTGTTGCTGTTGCTTCTGCTTCTGCCATCCGGAGCTCATCAGGATTTCTGCCCTCAAGATAAGACATGGTGGGAACGTGGCTGAATTCACCGGGCACCGGTTTAGAGACTGAGGGAGTTCCCTCTGTAAGTATTGTTACAGTTTTATCTGCCGGTCCCTCCATGAAAAGCTGAACAAGGGAATGCTGATCTGCCGGGCCATGACAGGCAAGAGGTGTCTGACCAATGTTAACTTTGTTTCCTGAAAGATCTTCGGCCTTACCAAGGCTCTCTGCCCAGAGTTGTGCAAACCACAGAGCAGTATCGGCGAGGAAATCGGAGTATGGCATGAACACATGCACCGGGTGACTTTTAAATCTTGAAAGAAAAGCACCGGTGATCCTGCCGGCAAGACTGCTGCTGCCCCTTTTATCAAAATCCTCTACAACTGATTCAGCACCGGAAAGAAGCCCTGCAGTATCAATACCTGCAAAAGCAGCAGGAAACAGTCCTACAGGAGAAAGAACACTGAACCTTCCACCTACATTCGCCGGTACTGGAAGGGAATCCCAGCCCCTTGAATCAGCAAGTTTCCTGAGCTCTCCTCGCTCCGGGTCAGTAACTGCAATAACAGGAGTTTCAGTACCCAGGAGTCTGCGAAGCTCCATGAATATGGAAAGAGTTTCTGCAGTTCCACCTGATTTAGTGATGACACATATAGCAGAATCTTCAGGGTCTGCCCCGGCAACAGCTCTTTCAATAACTTTGGAGTCAGGGGAATCCACAACAACCACTCTGCCACCGCCACGTTGATCAAGAGCAGAGAGAATTGCCCGAAGCCCTAGCGACGATCCGCCAATCCCCGCAACGAACAGTGTGCTGGTGTTACTCCTGTATTTATCTGAAAGCTCCATTGTATCATCATGAAGTTTCCCATCAACAGGAAGGTTAAGAAATCCCAGCCGACCCTGCTTCCTCCACTTATCGAACAGGTCAAACGCCTTAGAATCAACAGGATCCCAATTGTAATCTGTCTTAAAATCAAAAAACTTACTGGACAAGCTGGTCACCTCTCTCCAATTAAAAACCCGGTTTATGAGTGACTAATATAATTCAGCACCAGGAATACGGAACCTCTGGCTTTAGCAGGGTTATGTTTCTGAATGGAGGTAGCGCAATGTGGAAATTTGCCGGGGCACTTATGATTACTGTAGCTTTGATAATGTTAACCACAGTTATGGTGAATGGAGA
>JAOZRM010000021.1:0-3889 GCA_029940175.1 Candidatus Sabulitectum sp.
GCTTCGGTTGGACTGTTTACAACAGAACCAAAAGCAAAAGACGAAACGAATACAAGCAAAAGCAGTTTAAACACAATTCCTCCATTAGTTTGGCATGCTCAGGAAATATCGTCTGAATTATAAGGGAAACTGGAGTTCGTAGAAAGTCCCGGAGACTGAGCAATGATCTGAACTATTGTGTCAGCCCCGCTGGATACAACCGGAGAATTGTTTTTCAGTTCCGCAACAACAGGGATGTCTATGTTTGAAGGGGATGAGCTTGTACTGCGTATCAACGATATTCCTGATCTGTTCTGAAGCGCATCAACCAGACATTGTTCTTCAGGAAAGTTCCTTCCTGTGAGCAGTACTGCTTTTTTGCCCATGGAGAGGATCTGTGATACTATTCCGTATCCGGGTTTGGTTACAAGAACATCACATGCGGCAACCAGATCAGCAAAAGCAGCCCCTGCCCTGGAAAGTACCTCAGGTGTGATATTGAAACACGATGGGTGAACAGCTTGAGGAAGACAGGAAACGGCAGTCAAAGCTTCTGGAAAGGAAAAAGTAACCTCCTGCGGTATTTCTCTAAGAGCAACAAGGCATAATTTTCCAGGGGGAAGTATATCCTTTACCAGATTGCTGTTACCGGGAGCTCCTCCCCGAAGTAACGGTACATCAATTGTTGAATGAAATGGAGAATGATCAGGTCCCATTGGAAGCTTCAGGTATGTACCGTGGTAGTACATCTCTGCAACTTGAGCCACTTCTTCTGTCAGATCTGGAAACATTTCCATCATGATCCAGTCCCAGGTGAAATTGCCTATACCCAGAGCGGGAATTTTGTTCATCTCCGCAGCCTTAACAGGAAGAGGATCAATATCAGAGATTACAAGATCTGGTTTCAGCACTGATTGTCTCTGTACTTCAGCCTTCAAGTAGCTGGAGCTGTTCCTGGTAAATTTTCGAAAGTGTATGCGAGTAGCCTGAAGATCAATATCGCCGTCTTTTTCAACTACAATCGGTGAAGGTGAGCCGGCAATAATTGAGTCTATCTTTGAACCTTCCCAGAACCACAGCGGAATATTTGAAGCAACTGTAATGTGTGTATCAGGGTACTTCAGCCTGTAAACTCTTATCAGTTCACGCTGCCTTGCGCCGTGTCCCCATCCATGGGAAGAAACATACCAGAGAATTTTCATTGAGATGCGCCTTACGATTACCCGCATCCCCTGAGGGAGATGCGGGTACTAAAGAAAGATTATCTTGCTACAACAAGTTTTTGTGCAACAGATTCTTCGCCGGAAGAAAGCCGGCAGAGGTAAACACCGGTACTTAAGTCAGTAGAAAATGACATGTTGTGTAAACCAGCAGTTCTGTGCGTTTCCGCAAGGTTCTGAACCAGGCGGCCCGAGAGATCATAGATGCCGATTCTCACAGGACCGGCTGAAGGAAGAGAAAAATCTACACTAAGACTGCCGGTTACCGGGTTAGGGCTGATGGGCATCAGGTTCAGAGAGTTGGGTGATTCTGCTCCCTCTATTCCCAGGATATCTATTTCAGCGAAGTAAGTGTCTGTACCTGAACCCATTGTGTTTGCATGTACATGCTTACCGCTGCCAGTGATGTATCTGCCGTCTGGACTCATATCAACATGGAACATCGATCCCGGAGTGTCTATTGAGAAGACTGGAGAATCCGGGTTTAGATCATCAAAAACCTGTATTTCATCCCCTCCGTTTGTGCAGCCCCATGAGCCAGCAACAATCCATCTGCCGTCATCGGAGCAGTCCATCCATTGCAGTGCATCCTGATTAGAGCCGGAACCCACAGGATAGTCGTAGGTCCATACAGGCACAGAACTGGACACATCAAACTTAAGGATCTTGTTCGATTTGTAGTCGCTTCTGTAGAAACCGAAGTAAACTGTTGCATTGTCTGATGCAATAGTTGCTGCTCCTCCATAGTAACCACTGATAGCCTTGCCTGCAACAAGATTGTAGTCGGAGCCGTCCCATGTGGCAATTCTTGCAGCGGTGAACCCATAGGCAACAACAGACCCATCAGGGGAAATAGCAAAGCAGTCATTGCCTGCACCAAGAGAATAACTTGCTTCAAGAGTGCCTGTAGCTGTATCCACACGGTAAAGCGTAGCGCTAACTCTGAAAATGCACTTTGAACCATCTGCCGTAACCCGGAGCTGACGGGGGTAGTAATCGAGAGAAAGGTCCTCATAAGTGGAGAAGGGTGTTGCACTGGAACTGTTGAAGAACTGAATTGCCAGATGTCCGTCAATTGCACCACCGGAGGCAAGAATCGAACCATCATCAGAGCATGCATACTTACCGGGAGCCTCTACAGAACCGGTAATAAATGAACCTGGTCCACCTGTGTAGGTCCAGACCGGTGTGGCAGAGGATGAGTTGTAAAGCTTAACAGTAGTGTTACCTTCGGAGACCATGTAATCATCTGACGGGTCGCCTGGGGTTCCATTGTCGTTATAAACTGTCCACAACTGAATGGCATAGAATAAGTCTGTGGTCTTCGCTGCTGCCGTTCCCGTGCCCAGCCAGGTCCAGTATTCATTAGTTCCAACAGAGGGTTCATCAGTTTGCCACAGAGCTGTTCCATCTCCACCGATGCCTGTGAACATCACGCCACCACCATACCAGCCACCGGTAAACACATAATCAGAATTATAGCCGATGGGGCATACCTTCTGGGTAATTCCTGATGTGACAGAATAATGCCAGATTACTTCCGGGGCATCCGGAATGGGAGTTATTTCCACCAGTTCAGAGTAGTCAGAGAATTCGGTACTGGTCATCTCTCCGTCATCTGTAATTGCGGAAACGGTCCTTGATGCGGAGAAGCCCAGTGCAGTAAATCCGCAAAAAAGTAAAAGTATCATTGTTTTCATATTAACCTTTCTGTTGTTGCTATCTTGTTACTACAAATTTGCGACTGGCAACTTCACCATTTGCATAAATGCGACAAAGATATACTCCGGTGGATAAATCTGTTTCGAATACCATATTGTGTGTACCTGCAGTCTGCTGTGTTTCCAGTAGTTCCTGAACCCTTCTGCCGGAAAGATCAAAGACTCCCATTCTTACATTTCCCGGTAGAGGGAGCGAAACGCTTACATTGAAGTGGTTGATTACCGGGTTGGGGTTAATGGGTGATATGTGCAGAGAATTACTGACAGCAGGCTCGTTAATACCCAGTGCCTGGACTTGAATGAAATACAGATTGGTTCCAGCTCCATTAAGATTTGCATGTACACTTTTGCCGGTTGCAATTGCATACTGACCGTCACCACTCATGTCAGCATGATACATTGATCCAGGCGTGTTAATTGTAATGATCGGAGTGGATGGTGAATCATCGCTGAATACCTGAATTTCATCTCCTCCTCCAAATTCACAGCCCCACGAACTCGCGATAAGAAATTTACCGTTATCTGAACAATCAATCCACTGAATTCCGTCCTGAAGAGTGCCGGAACCAATTGGATAGTCATAGATCCATTCCGGCGTAGAGCTGGAAATGTTGAATCGCAATAATCTGTTCCCAAGATTGGAGCTTCTGCGAAAGGCAAAGTAAACCGTTTCATTGTCTGCGGCTATTACAGCTGCTTTTCCATAGTGACTTGATAATGAATGTGATACAACGTTGTTGTAGTTTGAACCATCCCATACTGCGATTCTTGCGTTGACATAACCATAAGCGACCACCGATCCGTCTGGTGATATGGCAAAACAATCACATGAAGCTTCCAGGGTGTGGGTATCTTCTAAAGCGCCGGTAGTTGTATCAATCCGGAACAATCTACCGTTTTCTCGAAAAACACATTTATTTCCGTCTGCAGTTAATCTTAACTGGCGCGGCGCATGTATTCTTTCAGTAT
>JAOZRM010000021.1:3989-21755 GCA_029940175.1 Candidatus Sabulitectum sp.
TTGTACACATCCCATACCTGTGCCTGATAATAGATATCGGTTGTTTTGGCTGCAGCTACTCCAGTTCTAAGCCATAAGCAATACTCATCCGGTTCAACTGCAGGTAAATCAGCCTGCCAGAGAATACTGCCCTCTCCGTTGTAACCGTCATATAGTGTTCCAGGGCTGTACCAGCCTCCAGAGAAAACATTCTCTGAGTTGTAGTTTATGTATGCGTTTTTTTGCAGAGGTCCTCCCGGGTCTGAAAAGTACCACAGAATTTCAGGAGCATCAGAAATAGGTGGAATCAGGTTTGCTTCGGTTTGAGTTGAACTAATAGTGTATTCCGTTGTTAAGAATTCACCTGCTTCAGTAACAACAAATTCGGATCTCGATGCAGGATAAGCATAAGATGCAATTGCACATACAAATAAAATACATACTGTTTTCATTAAAACCTCTCTATTTAATCACTGTGAATCTTATGGAATCGAAATGATCTTCATTGCTCAGAATTGCATGATAAAGCCCTGGAGTGAGCAAGCCTGCTGAAACTGATGATTGAACTGTTAACACAAGTCTTCCCGAGAGATCATATATCTGAACATTCTCATTTAAGCCTTCAGGCAGATTGAAAACCAGAGGAGAGTAAGTATGTACCGGGTTCTCAGAAATACCGAAACAGCTTGACTGGTGAAAATTACCTTGATCTTCAATCGAGGTCTGTTGTGTGAATCTCATTGCGTCAAAAGATATGTGCTGGCTCTGGGTGCCAGTGTAGTCGCCCATTCTGACCATAGCTGATGAAGGAGACAGGGAAAAAGTACCAATCGTTGCCCATTGATCACTGTAGTTCCCCTGGTTTACAGTTGCAGTTACCCAGCCGGTGGAAGAGTTTATATGGTAAATGCCTGTGGCAGTTGCGTGAGCAGATGGAATGTAGGTTTCTACAAGGTACCATGCTTCCGATGGAAGTTCTGGAATCCACTCTACAGAACAGGTATCAGGTGGTGCCCCGGTGGAATATGTCCACCAGGAGTATCCGTTGTATCCCGTTTCCTGCTCGTGCCAGTACTGACAGGGGCCAAGTTTTCTGTAGCCAAGGGAACGGTCATCAATCAATTCCCCTGCAGGAGAAAGAACTTCTGAACGGGCGGAAAAAAGCTGGGAAACACCCAGTTGAGTATTCCCGTTGTTGTACCCGGGCCAGTCGTAAACAACATCCTTGCCGTTTGGCAGGGTTCCCCATCCTGGAAGATTCTGATTGCCGTAGGAATCGTTGCATATCACTGAATGATCATCGTAGTAGCCGTTGAACAGAAGAATGTGCCCATTGGTGAAGGGACTTGTTGTGGAAGCAACCACCGTCCATGAGTTATCCAGCTCACTGGTGCATGCGCTCCATGTGGTACCGAGCTGATATGAAGTAAGACTATGCTGAGTCATCCAGGAGGTCATTTCTGCCCAGATAGCACCTCCAATATCTCTGCAGATAAACCCGTGAGCTCCTGGTACCCAGACGCTACCTGGAGATACTCCCAGGATATCATAGGTGTATCCAAGAAAAGTGTACTCCGAGGGGATGTAGTTTCCCCATTCGCTCCAGTGGCCAGTTGGAGAACTGCACCAGATAGAGTCAGGGGTAAGCCGGTTGTAGTACTGCACGGCCATCATGCATGAGGTAGGACCACAGCTCCAGCTGCCATCAAACCAGTCGGGAGTATCCCATCTTTGATGCATGTAGGGAACATCGAAATGAGTAGCCGGGTCATCTGCTGGTGGATTACTCACCGAAGAAGCATTGCCCGGCTGAATAGAAACAGCCGTTTCCACTCCTGTTCTGATATCTACAGAAACAGTTTCCCATGACAAGGTTTCACAACCCTCAAATTCTCTGTTTCTTGTGAATGTTATGGTGTTGCTGCCACTGAAAAAACCCATGAATCCTTCCTGAATTGTCAGCAGTTCAACTCCTGCAACTGTTACAATTGAATACCCGCCATCCGCCTTGCCCATAAGTAGAAGACCGTTTCCGTATTGGACGGTTACAGGGGTGAAGGAAAGACTAACAGTATTCTGGACGGATGTTCTTGTGTCTATTTTCTTCAGAACACCATCTCTTGAAGAGACAAACCAGATGTTTTCCCTGTCGGAGCAGAGGCTGCCTGGGTATTCTCCTGTTGAATAAGAACGCTGAAAGGTTCCCTGATAGTCAAGAATCAGAATTTCACCGGGGATTGAAACCATGAGCTCGTCACCGAAGGAATACGGTCCGCTGAAATACTCGCTGGAAAAGATTTCTCCCTGTTCAAGGGATACAATGTGCTGAGAAGATCCCGGAGGGCACTCTTTCCAGAAAAGGTCACCATGGGAGGATAGAACATTACCTCCCGAGCCGGGCTCACTGGAAATCTTCTCACTTTCCAGAAACAGAACAGATCCGGATAAATCTGTGGAAACCTGCTGGCTGCCGTGGAATCCCGCAGAAATACGCATAGCTGCCAGAATACAAAATAACAGCATGATCCTCCCCCTTATAGTAAGTAAGTATTATCTAAAGAAACACTCCTGGAGGAAAGACTGGAAATTGTGCCGAATGCTGTTATCTTATTCGGTAGGCTGTAAAACTTTCTCATTTCGATACGGAGGGGATTATGTTCGACTGGCTTACTCCGGAGCTGATATGGTTCAGTGGTGGAGTGATTCTGATTTTTCTGGAATTTGCAGTTCCGGGAGTTATACTGGTTTTCTTCGGTGTGGGAGCTGTACTTACATCCATATTGACCTGGGCAGGGGTGCTTCCAGGAGCAACTGAGCAGCTCGTGGTGTTCGGTGTTTCTTCTCTGGCTCTGCTGTTCGGGTTGAGGAAGTACGCCAGCCGCTTTTTCATGGGTGGCAGTACAGAAGAACAGGACGACGAATACACCGGTAAACTGGCCAGGGTTGTAACCGAGATCGTTCCCGGGTCCCTGGAAGGAAAGGTGTTCTTTGAGGGTACTGACTGGAAAGCAGACAGTCTTGTAAGTATTCCAGAGGGAAGCTCTGTTCGAATCACAGGAAAGAACAATATTACACTGATAGTAGAACCTGTTAACTTAAGGGAAGGATAGAGATGGAGTATTTTGTACCAATAGTTATCATCATGTTGATAATCATCACCCTGTTTAAAACCGCCAAAATTGTTCCGCAGAAATCAGCATTTGTTGTGGAGCGTCTTGGGAAGTATTCAAAAACCATTGAAGCCGGATTTCACATACTATTCCCATTCATAGACAAGGTGCGATACAAGCTGAGCATGAAGGAAGTCGCTATTGATGTTCCTCCTCAAGTTTGTATTACCAAAGACAATGTATCAGTTGAAGTGGATGGAATTTTGTATCTCAAGGTAATGGACCCGGTTAAAGCTGCTTACGGAATTCACAACTTCAGGTTTGCCACTACACAGCTTGCCATGACCACAATGAGAAGCGAAATAGGCAAACTGGAGCTGGACAGAACATTTGTTGAAAGAGAATCGGTTAATGGGAATGTAGTGGAAGCAGTGGACATGGCATCAGACCCCTGGGGTATAAAGGTGACACGCTATGAAATAAAGAACATTACACCCCCGGAGTCAGTTCAGCAGGCCATGGAGAAGCAGATGCGAGCCGAGCGAGAGAAAAGAGCGGAGATCGCACATTCTGAAGGAGAGCGCCAGTCAAAGATCAACCGGGCAGAGGGCGGTCGCCAGGAGATGATCTCCATGTCTGAGGGTGAAAAGATGAAGCGGATCAACGAAGCTGAAGGCCGTGCCCTTGAGATAGAAAGATTGGCCAAGGCCACTTCTTTTGGTATTCGGGAGATAGCCGCTGCTATTGAAGAACCAGGAGGAAAAGACGCAGTTTCCCTGCGCATCGCCGAGCAGTGGATAGGAGAGTTCGGTAAGCTTGCCAAAGTTAACAACACAATGATCATTCCAACGGATATTGCTGACATCAGCGGAACCGTTGCAAGCCTTACTAAAGTAATGAAGAATAGCTAACTTATAACTGGAGGATGTACAAATGGCCGAAGACAGAAACGCTCCCTTTTCAACCGGTGGATTCTTCCTTGTTCAGCTGGCACTGATGATCCCGTTCGTTAACCTTATTCTTCTTCTGGTGTTTGCATTCTCAGGCTCAATGAATGTTAACCTTCAGAATTACAGCAAAGCGGTTCTTATCTGGATGCTGATCGGTATTGGTATAGCAGTAATTGTGGGAATTATTGGAGCTCTTGCTGCAGGCGGAATAGGTGTTTGGCTCGAAAATCTGAACCAGGAGTACATGGTTACAAAGTAGATTGATTCTCTCGGTAAAGCCCCGGAAGGCCGGGGCTTTTTGTTTAGTTCTAATTGCTACCGGTGAGACCAAGGTCGGAGAGTATCAGATTCAGTTCTTCAATGTCTATCAGGTGACCGCCTTCTACCTGATGAAGCTTAACATCCCACCCGTTCTCAGAAAGAATAGCCTCTGCCATTTCTGCAGCCTCGAACGGTACTCCTCTGTCATCAGGGGAATGTATCAGCTTTATCTGCATTGTTGTTGCTCCGGTGATCCAGTCTGATTGAATGTATTCCTCCGCCAGCCACCCGGAAGCAGGAATTATCGCTTCAAACAACTCCGGCTCTGAAAGTCCGGTGTACAGAGCAAGGCATCCTCCCTGGGAGAAACCGAAGAGGTAAATATCTGAAACAGGATATTCAAGTTTGAGCTTTTCCACAAGAGTAAGCACATAGTCCCCGGCAAGGAGAAGACTGTGTCCCCATTCCTCGGTGCCATGTTCACCGCGGTACCACGAGAAGGCATCTTCGCCGATAGGAAATGGTGCCTGGGGAACAACGAAGATGAAATTTGGATTATCTACTCTTTCCCACACTCTCATGAAGTTGTCCGGCGAGCTGCCAAGCCCGTGAAGACCGATAACCACAGGAACAGCTATTGGCGGGTTAAAGCCCTCAGGAAAATTTACTCTGTAGTAGAATGACTCTACTGCGTCAAACCAGTGAAGCTCTCCCAGTTCGTTGTTACGATCTGCTACGGCTGTATTTAAGCTGTCGAGAAAAGAAGAGAATACCGGCATCTCTCGGACTGGATCAAAATCAGGATCCCAGTTAATGTGTCCGAGATCGGTAAAGCCTGCAATGTACGCTCTTCTGAGGTAGAGCGTGGCCAGCTCTTCTTCACCCATCAGACCATAGCAGCACGCAAGGTTGAACATGGAATTGGAACTTGAAGGATCGATTACAAGAGCATTCAGATACTCTGTTGCTGCGATGAGGTAATCACCCGCCTGATATGCCTCATTTGCCGAATTCAGAGCCTCTCTTGGATTCTGATCCAGAAAATCTCCGGCATGAATGTCCATTGGATCAGGAGTGCTGAACAATACGGTCAATGCAAGAAAAAGCATAGGTTCTTCCTTTCAGAATGAGTGAGTTGCCTGCAGTATGAATTCTGTGGAAATTATCCCCTGCTTGTCAAATGCTTTTTGGTGTCTGATAGGTAATTAGAAGTTTTGCACAAAGTAATACACAGGAGTAATCTCTCTTAAGGGTGAAGTTATCATTAACTTTTTATAGAATATACATATCGCCGTAACATGCATGACAGCTGCTATATAAGAAACATCCGTCCTTTTCCTCATTTATGGAAAAAAGGATAAGGTCAATTTATTGGGTATGATAAAAGTAAAAGATTCAGGCGAGTGTGTGCAAAACTATGGTAGATGACTATTTCAGCATTTCTCCTGCTGATTCAACTGCAGAATACGCATCCTTTGCATAGAAGGCACCAATTTGAGATGCAAATTCTCTGGTGACCACAGCCCCCCCTATCAGCACTGGAATCTGAAGGTTGTTCTGCTCAAGAAGTTGGATAACTTCTTCCATTCTTGATGCTGTTGTACTCATGAGAGCTGAGAGGGCTACTGCATCCGCATTGTGAGTTTTTACAGCTTCAATAATGACTTCTGAGGAAATATCTTTGCCAAGATCAATCACATGAAATCCTGCATTGGAAAGGAAGAGGGAAACAAGATTTTTCCCGATGTCGTGGATGTCTCCCTTTACTGTTGCAACCAGAATGGTTCCCTTGCTGTTTTCTGAACTGGATTCCATCCGGGGCTTCAAGATTTCCATTAAAGCTTTTGCTGCCTCGGCTCCTGCTATAAGATGCGGGAGGAAGAGCTTTTTTCTGGAGTAGAGACTTCCAAGTTTGTCCATTGCCGGAGAAAGGCATTCATCAACAATGTTCGCAGCTTCTATTCCTGAATCAAGCAGGAGTGATGCCATTAATTCTGCTCCTGCTGTGTCTCCCTTTAGAAGCGCTTTTCGAAGTAGTGCATGATTACCCGGTGTTTCAGTCTGTTCTTCTTCTGGCATTTCAATGTCTGCCGGGTCAACTCTACCGCAGAGAGCAGCAGCTCCGGCTGTGATTACTGCGGTGACTGGATCAAGAACATTCACGATTCCAGCATCAAGACCTTCTACCGATAGGTTGGCCAGAAAAGCCGCATTGATGCCAGCTCTGTGGGGAAGTCCATGTGATACATTTGAAACTCCGGCAATGGTCAGGATTCCTTCGTTTTTAAACAGCCTGAGAGTTTCAAGTGTTACCTCTGGATCTGCCCCTGTGGCAAGAGCTTTAACAATCGGATCAGCAAAAACCCGATTGCTGGGAAAGCCGTATTTTTCCAGGATTGCAATTCCCTTTTTTATCACCGTAAGTCGTTCTTCAGGCGTTTCAGCCAGTCCATCCTCATCTATCGGGAGCAGTACGGCATATCCCCCGTGGCGAAGAAGAATACCTACTCTTTCATCAATATGTTTTTCACTTGCCATTAAAGAGTTGAGTAAGCAGATACCTCCACTTTGAATAAAGGCAGCCTCAATGATCTTCGGTGAGGAAAGATCCACAGAGAGAGGAGAGCCAATGCAGAGGGCGGAGAATACTTGATCCACAAGACCGTCTGGTACAAGTCTTTCCAGGCCAAGATTAATGTCCAGCAGGTCAGCTTTTTCCTGAGATCTTGCTACAGAGATCACGAAGGCTGGATCTCCCCTGCGCATAGCTTTTTTCAGCTCTTTTCTTCCTGTAGGATTAACAGTTTCTCCCACCATAAGCATTGCGCCGCCAATTGGTACAACAGTATCCACAGAGGTGAATGCAGAAAGGGTTTCCTTTTCCACCTGCTCAATAGATCTGATACCAACTGCTCGCCTAAGTGCACTTATGTGTGCTGGAGTAGTTCCACAACAACCTCCAATAATGGAGGCGCCACCCCATGCCATTTCTTCGGTAGCTGCTGCAAATTGATCCGGTGACATATCGTAGCCACCGGAACTGTTCGGCAGACCGGCGTTTGGTTCAACAGAAATATGTCGGTTTGAGAATCTGGCCATTTCTCTGATTACAGGCAGTAGACCTTCCGGTCCTGTTGAGCAGTTGGCGCCAATTGCATCAACGGCAAGTTGATTACCAAGCATAGCCAGTGCTGTAGGAGAAGTTCCTGCACCGCTTTTTCCGTTATCGGAAAATGTTAGATGAGCGCTGATAAACCCGTCAGGACTGACGTCTCTGGTGGCCAGGATTGCTGCCTTTAACTCCCTGGGATCTGTAAAGGTCTCAAGAAAAAACACATTGATCCCAGACTGGGCCAGTGCTTTCGTCTGTACTAGAAAGCTTTTGTAAATATCCATCCATTCGGCATTACCCACCGGGCGGATCAATTCACCGGACGGACCTATGCTTGCTGCAACAATTGCTTTGCCGTCAGAGGAAGATAGTGCAGTTTCTGCCAGAGCACGGTTTACCTGAGTTGTTCTGGAACCAAGCTTAATCTCACTACCACCAAAAGTACATGCAAGTATGATGTCACTTCCTGCTTCTATGTATGACCGGTGAACTGCAGAGAGATCTGTGGGGTTTTCTGATGCCCATATCTCGGTGGATACCCCTGCAGGCATTCCACGGTTCATCAGCATTGTGCCCATTGCACCATCAAGGAATACAATTCTTTCAGCAAGCAGGTTTTTCAGTTGTTTTGCGGAATCCATCCGGTTACTCCAGTCATACTTTTTACAGGTGTCAGCATAAAGCTTTCGTTACATGTTACCCCTGAATCTGGGAATAACTCAACAATGTTTCTCTGCACACTCAAGGGGAAGTCTCCATATCCCGGAGCAATCCTCTTAGTGGGAATCATATTCAATTCTGCGGCAACCGTTGTTTGAAGTACTTTCATGCAGGACTCAACAGCAACAGAAGCAGCGGAGTCAAGCATGAACCTATCCAGTCCTGCAGGGCCGTCAAGAAGCTTATCCAGTTTTCTACCCAGGGATGTGATTGAAACAGAGATCAGCTTGTCTAACCACATTCCCTGAAGAAAATCCGGGTGCTCCCCCGGAGAAAAAAGCACCACTTCATATACAGCTTCAGAAGCCAGCGTTTGAAGTAGAGCCAGAGCATTTTCTGCTCGAGCCTCTACCTCTTCTCCTGCTTCATGGGGAGGGCAGCCTGATCGCCAGAGTACCTGCTTCAGCGTTGGCAGGAGAAAAACAGGAGATAAATGCAGTCGATTCACATCTTCTCCCGGAGACCGGAGTTGAAAATAATTTCCCTGACCTGCTGCACCCTGTTCATTGTATAAAGATGAATTCCCTCAACGCCTTCTTCAACCAGTTCAGACACTTGTTCAATAGCGTAATCTACTCCGGCCTTTGCCATATCCCCGGGATCGTGTGAGAATTTATCGAACATATTCATCAGTTTTGCCGGAACCGATACTTCGCACATCATCAGTATTCTTTTGATCTGCTTGTAATTCAGTATGGGCATTATTCCTGGAATCACAGGGACATGAATGTTTCTGTATCGCGCACGCTCCATGAAGTCATAAAATATTCTGTTATCAAAAAAGAGCTGCGTTATCAGGAATTCTGCACCGGCATCCACTTTGCGCTTAAGATTGTCCAGATCATGACTGATTCGTTTTGCTTCTGTATGCCCTTCCGGATAGGCGGCAGCGCCCACACAAAAGCTTTTCCTGGAGGCGATTTCCGCAATAAGTTCACTGGCATAATGGTAGTCTCTGCTTACGGTTGATGCATCCGGTGGCATATCTCCCCGGAGGGCAAGAACATTTTTTACATTGCGAGCTTCCAGATCGTCCAGAACATTAGTAACTTCTTCTTTGGTATGACCGATGCACGTCATATGAGCAAGGGACTCGCAGCCGTATTCTTCCCTTACACGGGTGGCAATATCCACCGTTCGGTTGGTTGTTTCACCCTGAGAGGCATAGGTTACACTTACAAACGAAGGATTCAGATCACGGAGGTTATCCAGGGTTCGAAAGACGGTTTTAAGACTGTGGCCCGGCTTTGGAGGGAATACCTCAAGGGAAAGAACCGGCGTGTCTTGTTTGTAAATGTCTGCGATCCTCATTCATTCACCTTTCAGTTTAACTTGCATACACCTGAAAATAACAGGAAAACACCTTCTGGAAAAGGCTGTTTGACGAAGCAAATTCCTCCCATATATTCCCGTCAGCATCAAGAGAAACCCCAGAGGGGGCGCCAACCGAGAAACATTTCCACGGTGGCAGGCGAAAGCCGATGTGCGGGGCAGCCCGAAAAACAAGTTTTTTCGTTGCCGTTCTGCCCAGTGCAGGACGTTTTTTTACAGGAGAGCTTTTGAAATACGCAGTAACAATCCGAGAAGAACAATGCATGACGCTCTCCGTCTTTAGTTCATCCATCGACATGACAATGTCCAGGCCCTGCGGGGCCGGGGGCAGAGAGAGTATCTAAACTCTCAACCTTCGCTTCAGCAGGGCCTTTTCGCAGCAACCAGTTGTGTAAAATTCCCCTACTTTACGGAGCATCATGTATACGGAAAGATATTACAGAAAATGGACATCATCAGGATCCAGTCTTAGAACCTTTCGAGTGGTTCTAGGAGAGAGTGACCTTCAGATCTATGCAGATAAGTGCTTGAGAAATGAAGCACTTACCATTCTTGCACAAGTCCGACAGACTCTTCACAGCCATATAGCCCTGAATCCTGTTTTTCAACGATCGCTAACACCGGTTTCATCAGACAGCAGCAGTTCTCTTATTACAGAAATGGAGGAAGCCGGGCGAAGATGGAACACCGGCCCCATGGCATCCGTTGCAGGAGCAATTGCTCAGGCAGTTGGCACCGGTCTGCTGGCACATTCAAGAACAGTAATAGTAGAGAATGGAGGTGATGTATGGGCATGCTCAGAGCGACCTCTTGAATTTCTCGTTTATCCCGGTGAGGCATCACCCTTTTCGCAGGGCATTGGATTTTCTCTGGACGCCACTCGGGGTATTTCTGTTTGTACTTCAAGTGGGAGGATCGGCCCATCATTTTCTCTCGGAAGCGCAGATACTGTAACTGCGATACACCGGAATGGAGCACAGGCTGACGCTGCGGCAACTGCTCTGGCCAATCAAATTCGCGGAGAATCAGATGTGACAAGGATCGTGGAGGAAGTGGCCTGCAGGCGAAAACTCAAAGCAGTAATAGCAACCTGCGGTGAATCCATAGGGATATGGGGAGATATTCACCTTATTGAAAGAGAGCAGAGAAATGTCTAAATCAGTAGAAGAAATAAACAGGAAGATACAAAACGGATCAGCGGTTATTGTCACTGCTGGAGAAATGACCAGCTTTGTCAGGGAACAGGGTGTAAAAGAAGCTGCGAGAAGGGTGGATGTGGTAACCACAGGTACGTTCGGACCCATGTGCTCAAGCGGCCTGCTGATAAATACAGGGCATTCCAGTCCCAGAATCAACTTCAAAGAAGCAACCCTTAATGGAGTTCCAGCATACTGTGGTATCGCCGCAGTTGATCTTTTCCTGGGAGCAACAGCACAGAGAGAAACCCTCCGTTATGGCGGAGGCCACGTAATAGAAGATCTAGTCAGTGGTAGATCAGTATTTCTTGATGCAGCAGGTCACGGTACAGATTGTTACCCAAAAAGAAAATTGAGTTCCTCAATTGATCTCTCCTCGGTTTCCAGTGCGGAGCTGACAAACTTCAGGAACTCATATCAGAATTACAACGTGGCTGTAAACGGCTCAAACCGGGAAATTAGAACCTATCTGGGAGTGCTGAAACCAAACCTGGTCAATGCCGGGTTCAGCTGCTCCGGAGAATTCAGTCCCCTGATAAATGATCCGTATTTTCGTACAATAGGAACAGGAACAAAAATATTCCTTGGAGGCGGTACAGGCTGGATAACTGGTGCAGGAACCCAGCATTCAAGTAATCCGGAAAGAGGTCCCAACGGAGTACCCATCGAAGGAGCTGGAACTATTTCAGTTCGGGGAGACCTTCGAGGAATGAACTCCACATTTCTCAGAGGAGTATGGATAAGTGGTTATGGGGTGTCTCTCTGTGTGGGAGTTGGGATCCCTATACCAATACTGGATGAGGAAATGGCTGGCTTTACCGGAGTTTCCGATGATGACATTCTTGCCCCAGTTGTGGATTACTCTTGTGATTATCCCGAAAACAACGGAATAATTCTCGGGCATGTGTCTTACAAAGATCTCTATTCGGGGGAGATAACAGTTCAGGGAAAACTGGTAAAATCATTCAGCCTCTCAAGCCGGAAAAAGGGTGAGGAGATAGCAGGAGAACTCAAGAATTGGATTGAGAAGAAAGAGTTTTTGATTACATCCCCGACAGAAGTGCTTGCCGCTGTGTAATCTGCGCCGCGTACTCGGTGGTAGTGTCTGCCTGGAGGTCACTGCTACCGAGTTCCTCACGCAATAACAACTGCTTTAGACACATATCTTCTCAAGGTTCGAATTCGGTTAGGGGTGCCTAATGGAAGTTCTTCTAGCTTACTATTTCATGATACAGTGTAGTTTGAGAAGAATTCTTGCTAGAAGGTTACTCGTAACAACATTCAGACATCTACAGTATGTCCATTTTAATGGGGTGGACAGCTCTGAGAATAGAAACTATAGTTGTCAATAAGAAACTGTAGTATCTAATAGGAAGCAGAAGTAACTAGAGATTTGGTGTAGTATGATACTTCCAAGAGTAAATCGAAGCAGCTTGAAGTATCCGCTTGATGATGTATTCGGATCTCCTGGCTTGGTTAGACTAATTAGAGTGCTTGTCTATGAAACTGTTAGTCCTGTGGGTGTGGCTGATGCGGCTAGATTAGCAGGTCTTTCATTAGCTGGGGCTAGAAAGGCGTTGGTGCGCCTGACAGATCTGGGGATTGCTGAAAGAGTTGGAACTGGTCGAGCTCTTAAATTTGCCTCGAAAAAGGGGAACCCCTTTCTGCAATTGCTTGAGCGGCTATTTGAGAAAGAGCACGAGCATTATGAAAGTCTAATCCTATCTCTTCGGCAAATTCTTACAATTCCTGAAGTGTCTGGGGCTTGGATTACTCAATTGCCTTTAGAGATTGGGCAACCTCTTCAATTGTACGTAGTGACGGAGGTTAAGGCAATCGAATGGATAAAGGAGGAGCTCCGTACACAGCTGGTTAAGACTGAAAGGAAGCATGACCTTATTATCGAGTTGACTCTCTTTACTCGTGCGGATGAGCAAGAAGCTCCAAACGAGGCGATAGTACTTTGTGGTTCGGGGAATCCTAATAAAGGAAATCATCTCTTCAGGGAAACGACGCAAAAGGACTCGGAACAACGGTCTCTCAGGTTGGCGAAATCCATAGCATACCTAATCAGACTTGATCCATCTCTTATCAAGAGAGCCCACCAATACACGAATAGACTATTACATGAGGATCAGGGAATGGCTAGTAAGGATATTGCAGAGTGGAGGCAGCTACTTGAAACCTACTCCCTTGAACGGATACGAGATATACTCGTTTCATCTAGTTCACGCGCGACAAGGCTAAGGCGAAGCATGCCGTTTCTTGCTGTATTAACCCATGAGGAGCGAGACAAGATTCTTGAGCAGATGGAAATGCCCAACCATGAGGTATGATCAGTTAGAGCATGCAATTAGAGCCGCTTGTGAGATCTCAGATGACACTGAGTTACTAATCTTTGGTTCTCAAGCCATTCTTGGCAATTTTCCTCAAGCACCTGAGAGTCTTCGAGCATCAATAGAAGTTGATCTTCAACCAAAGAACAAGATCGAAAGAACAGTGTTTGTTGATGGGGCACTTGGGGAGGATTCATTATTCCATGAAACTCATGGATTCTATGTTCATGGAATCTTAATACAGGCTGCAGTGCTGCCAAAGGGTTGGGAGAAAAGGACTATTCCAGTTTCCCACGAGTATAGAACACGGGGATGTATTGGCTATTGTGTTGAAGCAAATGATCTCGCAGCTAGCAAACTTGTAGCATATCGCGACAAGGATAGGGAATTTGTCAGCATTCTGCTTAATGAAGAGTTAATTGAAGGATCCATTCTGTTGGAAAGGATAGCAGAACTACCAGTTTCAGAAGAAGTGAGAGAGAGATTAGTCAGGTGGGTAAGAATTACAATGGAGGAAATCAGCTAGTGTTGCTGTCGAATGTTACCCTATAGACGAGTATCAGGAGTTACCGATTCTCTCAGATTATGTTAAACAATCGAGCACTAATTAATCTCATAAAGCAGTTCGATAACTGTCCACCACGGGGTCCGGAGAACATTGGCTGAGTAGAAATTATTCTGGAATAACACCAATTGGAATGATCAGGTAGTAAATGCCTTTATCTCCACTCTTCAAATCAGGATTTTCTGTTAGAGAAACATCAATAGATATGGTGTCAGCAGAAAAAGAAATCTTGTGATCAATGTAAGCAGTTGAAGACCATACAGTATCAAAATACAAAAGAAGCATTCCGTTTTCTGGAAATAAGTCTTCCAGTCCGGGACCAGAATAAAGATGGCAATAACTGATGGGTTGAAATATTGAGTCTAAATCCTCTGGAGATTCAATTAGATAAAAATGATTGTCTGCTAATTCAAAAGGCCAAATATCTTCAATAACTTTGCTAAATTCACCATGATCAATTGTTTCAGCAACCTCAAACCCTAAGGTTGCAAAATCTGTTTGATGAACAACGGTTGGGCTTGGGTTTAAAAAGCAGTTACAGAACAAACTGCAGATAACTACTATGGAAATACTTGAATAGATTCTCATGGTGTATTCATCCTTACAAATAATCTATTTTATATGATGCAAAGTTGCAAGATCACGAAACCTTCATAAATGTACTATGAGATACGCTCCTGGAAAGTTCCGAAAGTGTCTATGCAGGTTATTGGTCATGCTCCTGGCTGCATCAGTCTGGTTGCGGCAATGGAAAGGTGTTCCGCTCAAATTCAGAACCGGCAAAGATCAGGTATGCATCGGGGTACAATTCCAGTAGATCTTCGGTTGCTCGGTGAAGATCGGGATCTTCCTGCCAGTAGTATGGACCGGCGTAAACAAGCCAGCCCTGAAAGCCAGAGAGAGACTGCCAGTCTGGAATCCAGAGAATTCCCGTTTCAATATCGAATGCCTGCTGTAACTCTGTTGCTCGATGTTCAGCTGATGCAGAGTCTTGGAGCACTTCACAGGAAACAATCCAACCCAGTGGCTCTCTGAAAACAACCGTGTTCTCATTTATCTCTGGATAGCCTGCTTCTGAACCGGTGACATGTCCATATTCATCAGTTCGGAGGAGCCATATACTCCCACTTCCCTCGAGCGTTGTTGTGCCGCAGAGAATGAAACCTCCGCCGGGGATCTGTCTTACCGACTCAATAACGGAGAATCCTGCGAATGTGTAATTTCTCTTCCATTGCAGTTCTCCTGTGTGATCCAGCAGGGCAAGCCAGCCACTGTACTCATCATCACTTGATTTTTCCAGTCCTGTAAGGGCAATCATTCCATCCGCCATTATCTCAACACAGGTTGCTCTGTCTGTACCCTGGAATTCAGATGTGTAACTCCACAGAGGATTTCCCAGGTGATCCATTCTTGTGAGAAAGGCGTCTGAATCTTCAGTTCTTCCGCAGATCACGTACCCGCCATCCTCTGTGGCATCCACACTGGCTGTGTGATGAATTTGAGTGCTTTCCGGAATTTTGGTGTACTCCAATTGCCCTGTGTTATCAATCCTCAGGATCCAGCTTTCCTGTCCATATCCATCTTTCCCCATGGCAAGAAACCCATCATTGTTGTCTGCAGTGAAGGCTTCGATATAGTATTCTTCGTTAAGATTCTCTGACTGCCACAGCATGTTGCCGGTTTGATCGTACATCACAAAAAAGGCATCAGTATACGGGTGGCTGAAGGCAAGGAGATACCCTCCTGTGGATCCTGCCAGGCCCGCGGTGTTGTATACGTTATCGTCATTTTTTCCAAAAACCTGCTCCCAGACAATAACCCCGGTAGAATCAACTTTTATCAGACATACATCAGTGTCAATCCCAGTGGCTCTTGGTTCACTGTATCCGGAAATGAGACATCCGCCATCCGCAGTGGGTAAAATGTATCCACCACTCTCGAAATCTCTGGAATTGGTGTTGCTTTCATAAAAAGGGCGTGACCAGAGAATATTGCCTTCATCATCCGTTCTGATAAGCCACATTATGCCGAAGTAAGAGTTCTGACGGTCAAAACATGAGATGTAATACCCGTTTTGTGCTGAAACGGCCTGCACGCCGCTGGCATCCGAGCCGGAATATGTTCTTGAGAATGTGAGATCGGCACTGGCGGAGGAGGGAAAGGATAGAATCATGATTGAAATGAGTGTCCCGACAAAAAACAATGTTTTCATTCTCTGGTCCTTTACTGTAAAGAACTGAATAATGCAGTACCCATAAGAATTCCCAAACCGGAGAGAATGGATTGAAGCAGAAGAGAGATGCCCCAGGGAAGCTGTCCCTTCTCCAGGTCACCTTTATCATGGAGAGACCGAAAAAAGGAACGGAGAATGAATACAAGGGGAATCACTCCCAGTGGAATGAACAGAGCAGCACATATTATCCACCCGAGTACCAGTCTTCCTCCCATGCCGATACCAAAACCGAACTGCGTGAAATTCCAGCCCAGTGAAATGAATAGAGCGGACCACGAAAGCGACATAAGATTTGGACCCTGAATCTTGGAGACCATTGCAAGGGAACTGAACAAAGCCAGCATCAGGAGTAGCATGGAAACAGGGAATATCCAGATCCAGTCTGGTGCTGGATGGGCTATTTCATAGGGACCACCTGCAGCAACAAATCCCCCCAGATGCATTACTCCCCTCATGGCAAGGTAAAGGCACGCAAGACTGAAGGAGAATATCACAGGGTTCAGTAAAAAAACCGCCCAGTGGCCCGGTCTGGCACCGAAGCCCCGGGCAACAGGCCTTCCTGTTACAAACTTATCTTTTAGTGGTCTCATTTCATCAGTCTCCTTCAGATTACCGGAAATTCCATACCCTTGTGACAATACTGCTCATGACCTTGGCCGGTCAATTCCAGCTAAAAATACCTCATTGCTGGACAGAGCTTAAAGATGTATTTTCTTCTGCAATAGAGAAGTCGTTGGAAATGAGATCAAGGAGTTGGTTAACTAAAATTCAGCCAGGCAAAGGCGAACCTCGGATGAGGTTGAACAGGAGGACCCGATGAAGTATCAGCTACTGTCAGATGCCGATATGAAAGCAATGGACGCTCTTAAAAAACATCATGGTGGCGCTGAGCTTATTGTGAAAACAATCTCTGAAATGAGAGATTTTGAGACAAGGAAGCGAATCCTTGCCGAAAAGGGCTTCGGAAAAATGATTGAAGATGCGGAAGCTTATGCCAAAAACTTCCCGCAGGTGGAAGATTTTGAGAAGGCCAATGGAATAGTTTACAATGATTCACTCGGTGTGGGCACCAGCCAGGTTTCCGGATTTCAGGGGGCAAAGGTAACACTTGATTCAATGAGAAGAATAGCAGAAAGTGCAGGCTCAGATGAACCATGTTATGCACCACAGGAGATGATATCTGTTGTGGCTCTTACTGATAATTATGTTTACAACGGAGATCTCATGGCTACCCTTGCCATGTCCGAAAATATCATGAAGGCCAGCAAGTTCTGCAGCACAAACCTTATTGGAATACCTCAGCCCGAGGCCAGATTCAAAGAGCTTGAAGCTGTTACCGGTGAGAAGTTTGTTCGCTACGAATGCGAAGAAGGTGTTAGCGCTCTTACTCTGAAGAATCAGGGCACTCCTTTCGGTAACTTCGGTGGTATTGAAGTGGCCAATAACAACCATCTGATCTATCTCGATGGAGTTACCCGTACAGCACTTGCAACAGGTGGAGATTTCTTCCTGAACCCCAGTTGGAGTACAATCGTTGCGATCTGTTACTACGGTCGCGATCTTCCCAACCTCAACATCAAGATCTCAATGCTTCTTGCAACCCAGAACCCAATGCAGTTCAGGATGCTTCTCAACATCATGAATGAGTATCTCAGAGATGACGGTACCTCACCTATTTACGAGATCAACATTGGTAATGGAAGTACAGCAGCCAACTTCATTCAGTGCGCTAAAGAACTTGATGCAAGTGGTATCAAGGGAATCAGTCTTGCTGCTCACATCTACATTAACCCTGATTTGGGAATGCCAAACTTCAACTGGACAAATCACATGTTTGATGTTCTCCAGAGCGGAACCAACATGACTTTCAAGTACGAGAGTGATGGTACTGCACACGAGCTTGATACCATGGCCACTTACTTTATCTCTGAGGAAGAGCGTGAGGCTATGGGTATACAGATCGGTGAAGTGA